>JAVBYB010000073.1 GCA_030824255.1 bacterium | reverse complement strand
GGTCAGCGACCGCGCGCATCGCCGGCTCGGACAGCCAGCCATTGTTCTGCTTCTGCGTGATCCACAGCGCCGGGATCACGGTCGAGGCGCGGCGCTCCGGCGGATACTTCCGCTCCCACCACGTGATGAGGTCTTCGCTCTCGCGCGTGAAGGCGAACGGCTCGTGGTTTTCCGGATGATGGAAACGGCGGTGGCTCAACGGTCGACCTCCCCGAACACGATGTCCAGCGAGCCCAGCACGGCAGACACGTCCGCGAGCATGTGGCCGCGGCAGAGATAATCCATGGCGTGCAGGTGGGCGTAGCCCGGCGCCTTGATCTTCAGGCGGTACGGACGGTTGGACCCATCGCTCACAAGATAGACGCCGAACTCGCCCTTCGGCGCCTCGACGCAGGCATAGGCTTCACCGGCAGGCACGTGGAAGCCTTCGGTGTAGAGCTTGAAGTGATGGATCAGCGCTTCCATCGACGACTTCATCTCGGCGCGACGGGGCGGGGCATATTTCGAATGCTCCGGCAGCACGGGGCCAACCGGCATCTTGTCGATGCACTGGCGGATGATCTTGATGCTCTCGCGCATCTCCTCGATGCGGCAGAGATAGCGGTCCCAGCAGTCGCCGTTCTTGCCGATCGGAATCTTGAAATCGAGTTCCGAGTAGACTTCATAGGGCTCAGCGCGGCGCAGGTCCCAGGCAAGGCCAGACCCGCGCACCATCACGCCGGAGAAGCCCCAGTCGAGCGCGTCCTGCACGGACACGACGCCGATATCGACGTTGCGCTGCTTGAAGATGCGGTTCTCGGTGACGAGCGTTTCGAGATCGTCCATCGTCTTCAGGAACGGGTCGCAGAATTTGTGGATGTCCTCCACCAGCTCCGGCGGCAGGTCCTGGTGAACGCCGCCCGGACGGAAGTACGCGGCGTGCATCCGCGATCCGGACGCGCGCTCGTAGAACACCATCAGCTTCTCGCGCTCTTCGAAGCCCCACAGCGGCGGGGTCAGCGCGCCGACGTCCATCGCCTGCGTCGTCACGTTCAGCATGTGTGACAGGATCCGGCCGATCTCCGAGAAGATCACGCGGATGTACTTCGCACGCACCGGAACCTCGATGCCCGCCAGCTTCTCGATGGCGAGGCAGTAGGCGTGCTCCTGGTTCATCGGCGCGACATAGTCGAGCCGGTCGAAATAAGGCAGCGCCTGAAGGAATGTCTTGTACTCGATCAGCTTCTCGGTGCCGCGATGCAGCAGGCCGATATGCGGATCGACGCGATCGACGATCTCGCCATCCAGGTCGAGCACGAGGCGAAGCACGCCGTGCGCGGCCGGGTGCTGCGGCCCGAAGTTGATCGTGAACTTCCGGTCGTCCATGTCTTCGATGACGGAGGATTTCGAACGGTCGAGATGCTGGTCAGCCATCACCCGCGCTCCCGCAGGACGCGTACATAATCGCGTCTCAGGGCCAATCCCGACTGACCGCACGACGCAGACAGACCCTTGGCCGCCATCAGTCGCATCTTGTCGTCTTTGAGATCGGCATACGTCTTGCGACCAGCAGCAACCGAACTGGTTGCTGAAGACTCATCTGCAGCAACAGAGATTAGCAGCTCACGCCATTCGGCCGCCAACTGCTCAGTCGCCGGAATGCCAACACGGTTCGCGACCAATTGCTCCATAGTGGCGATACACGCGCCCGCACTCGTTGCGATGTCGACCTGCGATACGCCTTGCTCCTGAGCAAACGCAGTTTGGCAAGAAGCCAGCATTGCCAAAGTCGCGACCGCACTCCGCATCCCGCTCATGATTTTTGCCCCGCTTTTTCATCGCCCGGAATGACGGCTTGCATGCCTTCCCACGGGGAGAGGAAGTCGAAGTTGCGGTATTCCTGAACCAGTTTCACCGGCTCGTTGACGACGCGCTTCTGGGCTTCGTCATAACGAACCTGCACGCGGCCGGTCAGCGGGAAGTCCTTGCGCAGCGGATAGCCCTCGAAACCATAGTCGGTGAGGATGCGGCGCATGTCCGGATGGTCGGAGAACACCACGCCATACATGTCGAACGCTTCGCGCTCATACCAGTTGGCGACCGGGAACACGGAGACGACGCTCGGCACCGGCGCGATCTCGTCGGTACGAAGCTTCACGCGGATGCGCTGGTTCAGCCGCATCGACAGCATGTGATAGACAATCTCGAAACGCTCGGCGGCGTCCGGATAGTCCGCGCCGCACAGGTCCACCAGCGTCTCGAAGCGGCACTGGCTGTCTTCCTTCAGGAATTCCAGCGTCTTCACGATCGAGTCGCGCTCAACCGTGATGGTCAGCTCGCCATGCGCAACGCTCACAGACGTGATCGCCTTCAGCGTCGCGCCGAGATGCGTCTTCAGTTCGGTCAGCATCGTATCCTTGGACGGGATCACGCTCATCGCTCGATGCTCCCCTCGCGACGGATCTTCTTCTGCAGCTGCAGGAGACCGTAGATCAGGGCTTCGGCAGTCGGGGGGCAGCCGGGAATGTAGATGTCCACCGGCACGATGCGGTCGCATCCGCGCACGACCGCGTAGCTGTAATGGTAATACCCGCCGCCATTGGCGCACGAGCCCATCGAGATCACGTAACGCGGCTCCGGCATCTGGTCGTAGACCTTGCGGAGGGCGGGAGCCATCTTGTTGGTCAGCGTGCCGGCGACGATCATCACGTCCGACTGGCGCGGCGAGGCGCGCGGGGCGGCGCCAAACCGCTCCATGTCATAGCGCGGCATCGACGCCTGCATCATCTCGACCGCGCAGCAGGCGAGGCCGAAAGTCATCCACATCAGCGAGCCGGTGCGCGCCCATGTGATCAGGTCGTCAGCGGCGGCGACGACAAAACCCTTGTCCGCCAGTTCGTCGGACAGGCCGGCGAAATACGGATCGCTCGGCTTCACAACGGCGGTGCTCTTCGCGTCAGCCATCACTGCCACTCCAGCGCGCCACGGCGCCACTCATAGACGAATCCGATGGTCAGCACGCCGAGGAAGCCCATCATCGACCAGAAGGCCACAATGTTGCCTTCGGCGACCTGGAAAACCCACGGGAAGAGAAACGCCACCTCGAGGTCGAAGATGATGAAGAGGATCGAGACGAGGTAGAATCGCACGTCGAACTTCATCCGCGCGTCGTCGAATGCGTTGAATCCGCACTCATAAGCCGACAGCTTTTCCGGATCGGGCTTGCGCGGCGCCAGCAGGGCCGACGCGACGAGGAAAAGACAGCTGAGAACAATGGCGATCGCGAGGAAGATCACGACCGGCAGATACTCGATGACGAGTGTCTCCACGCCTTGCATATGAACCCTCGGTTATATTTTGGTCGTGGCCTAGTCCGCTTTGACGCGAGAGGCAAGAGAGCCCCCCGGCGCCGTCCCCAATCTTGAGTGGACCGCGACTTTTCGGCCTTGTTTCCGGGCTTTGGCGCCACGTTCTCTGCGATGGAACGTCGCAACGATGCGTGATCTCAGACGATCGGCTGAACCCTGTCGCGAACCCATTGCGACAACAGCCACTTCCTGCCGCGAGTCACTCGCAAACCGGCGTGGAGCGACATCGGGTCGGGCATCCTGTCGCTGGTCCTCACATTCAGGAACAGCAGGGCGTCGCCCGCCTTGCCCTTGTGCTTCCAGTCGATCTTGAGGAACGCGGTCTCGCCGCCGTCATAGTCGTCGTTCAGCCAGGTCAGGCACGTGCCGATGCGCTGCCCCATCGTCTTCAGCGTATGCTGGAACGCCGGCTCGCCGGGCGCGAAGAAATCGAAATGCGCCTTGTATTCCTGCCCCGGCTCATAGCTCAGCACGTGGGGCGCTTCCTGCTGCAGCACCTTTAGCCCCGACGCCAGCTCCAGCCGCTTCTGCGTCATCACCAGCACGACATCCGTGTCCACCAGACCGAATCCCGCCGCCAGCCCGGTCCGGATTTCGTCCTCGGCGCCCTTCCCCGTCGCGTAGTCGCCGATCTTGCCCCGCGCCAGCCGCGCATCAGCCCTGTGGATAAGCCAGCGGCACATCGCCGGCGTGGCCATCCCCTCGATCAGCGCAATCGCCGGCGACTCATGCACCCGCGTCAGTTTTGGCGCCTTCAGCATCCATTTCATGTCGATCGACCGGGCCAGCCCCAGCCATGACCCCTCGATCCGGGCATCCTCCTGCCCGGCAAGCACCGCGATCTGCCGCTGACACGGCGCGTGACCCATGTCCGCACCCTTCACCAGCCACCCGATCGCCTCCTGCCAGTTCGCCGCCCGGCTGACGCCCACGGCAGCCAGCACCGCGAGTCGCTCGGCGGCGGCAGCGACCCCTGCCCCCAAGGCCGCGCGATACAAGGAAGTCGCCCCCGGAACGTTCCCGCCCAGCAGCACGCGATTGGCTTCCGCCACGCGAGGATCCAGCGCTTGCGCGCTGAACTCACTCGTATTTTCAGAATTTGCGGACATCAGACCCGCTTTCTCGACACCTGGCGCGAGTGACGGGGCTCGAACCCGCGACCTCCGGCGTGACAGGCCGGCACTCTAACCAACTGAGCTACACCCGCATCGCCGGTGTCGAAGGAGGCAGCGTTTATGCGTGCTCGCCGTGCTGGTCAAGCGGAATGCGGCGCGAGAGTGCTTAACGGCCCCCCATTTCCTGTCGCAGCACCAGCTTATCCCCATCCCTTACGAATCCGACGTCCGCCAAGGCCGCAAAAGCCGCCGGGCTGGCGTTCGAAATCGTCGTTTCCAGGTTCATGTCGAGGTGCTGGCTGATGGTGAGGGTGGCCAGCACATCCTCCCCCGTCGCAGCCTTGCCGCGCGCCTCAACATTGAGATTGCCATCCTTGCAGGTTACCGGCCCGCGCAGCTCCGGTCCGACCCAGCCCCGCACGTTCACCTTGGCCAGTGTGTCGGTCCAGACCTCGCCCGTCGCCGACTCGCACAGGTTGTCGACGAACTTCACGTCCTTCACCTGCAGCGAAAACCTGCCGTCCTTGTCGGCCAGCGCCGCCGGCATCCCCGGAACCAGCGCCGTGTTGCCCTCAAGGGTCAGGTCCTTCATCTCCATTCCGCCGCCGAACAGACCAAAGGAAAGGTCCGTCTGGCCCGTGAAGCCCTCGCGCGACAGGCTGAGCACGCCCCCCGCCTTGCCGCCGAGCACGCCCATCAGGTCCGTCTTGGCCGTCAGATCGCCGATGAACTGCTCGCCATAAGACACCTGCGTCAGCTTCCCGTCCCACACGCTGCCCGAGGCCTTGCTGAACTTGAAATCCGGGAATCGGTTGGTTGCCAGGTCCGCCGCCATCGACATCGGCAACAGCGCAGCCCCGCCCACAACCGCGCCGACCAGCACAACTACAGCGATCAGAAACACTCTCATGGCAGTCCCCTGACGTATCGCTGGGAACTCTACGGGCCGAACGTCCCGCGTGGAAGGTCAGGAAACATCTGAAAAACATCTACGCGCGCTATCAGATCTCGCGGTGTGTGAGGTGGCCCGCAGGGCCGGAGGGGGCTGCCGGCGAAGCCGGCGGATAGCGCAACGCGCACGCCCTGACCTACAACAGTCCCTCAGCCCGCTTCACTCCGTCCTTGCCGGAGAAGATCAGCGTCCGCGTGCGCTGCGCCAGCCGCACGTTCACCAGGTTCGTCTGCCCGTCGAAAACATCGCGCAGCAGCCGGTTGTCGATCGACAGCTCGCGGGGCGCCGCCGCCAGCTTGCACTCCTGATAGAGCAGGATTGCTTCGCCCTCGATCTCCGCACCCAGCGGCTCCAGCGCGATCATCTTCACCCCGTCCGTCAGCACGAAGCTCTGCTCGATGTAGAGCATCAGCTTCGCCTGCTCCTGCAGCATCGTGATGTCAGACTGCGCCCCGCCCGCCTTCGCCTGCAGCGCCAGTTCAGCATCGTGCGCGTGCATGCGGTGCGTCACCTCCAGCATCCCGGAGCCTGCATTCCAGATCACCGTCGACAGCACAGTCTGCGCGCGATGGGCCAGCGCCGGCGGGGCAACAGCAAGCGCACATCCGGCGACAACCGCCATCCTGCGCGTGATGCTGACCACCCTGCTGCTCACGGCCATCTCCTCAATTGCCGACGCTTCAGTTGCTGGGCGCAATCGGCGCCGTTGCGCTGGCCGGCGGCGCCGCCTTCGCCCTCAGCTCCACCATCGCATCCGCCATCTGATTGCGCGCGCCAGCCTGCGTCGAGCGGAAGATGTCGAGCCGGCTGGGCTCGTTCTTCTGCGGGAAGCCGTTGTTCGATCGAACAGCGTCAGCAATCTGGCGCCGCGCGTCCAGCTCAACCGACACGATCTTCTTGGTCTCGACGAACAGCTTGCTGACCTTCTCGTTGTTGTCGCGCCAGATCTCGGCCGGAATGACAATATCCTTCACCGTCCCATCCTCAAACGTGAAACGCAGCGGAAGCGGCATCACGAGCCCGCCCACATTCTCGAAATCCATGAAGTAGATGAACGGATTGTCCCGCAGCGCCGCCTCGAACGCCGACTTGTCCGGCTCCTTCAGCGCCTCCAGCCATGACTGATAGTCATTGCGGTCCTTGTTCGTGGGCTCGAACGTATCGTTCTCGCTGTAGAAGTCCCGCGCCTCGGGATGGCGCTCCATATAGGTCTGCAGACCCTCGGCCCGATTCTGCTGAACCGTCAGGGAATCCGGCTGCGTCGTCGCGCTCCGCTCGCGCTGCAGGCTCGCCTCCACATCAGGATCGCGTGTCGAGAAGCGGTAGGCCCGTACATCCTTCAGCGCGATGTCCACATGGTCCGTCGTGTAGAACCAGCCGCGCCAGAACCAGTCGAGGTCAACCGCCGAGGCATCCTCCATCGTGCGGAAGAAATCCGCCGGCGTCGGCCGCTTGAACTTCCAGCGCTGCGCAAACTCCTTGAACGCGAAGTCGAACAACTCGCGCCCCATCACCGTCTCGCGCAGCACGGTCAGCGCCGCCGTCGGCTTGCCATAGGCGTTGTTGCCGAGCTGCTTCACCGATTCCGAGTTCGTCATGATCGGAACCTGGTCCTCGCTCATCATGTAAGCCGTCATGCCATCGAGAATGTTCGACGGCCCGTTGCGCCCCGGAAAGTCCTCGTCCCAGCGCTTCTTCGCCATGTAGTCGAGGAAGGAGTTCAGCCCCTCGTCCATCCACGTCCACTGACGCTCATCCGTGTTGATGATCATCGGCACATAGTTGTGGCCGATCTCGTGGATGATCACGCCGATCATGCTGTCGCGCACCTGCCGCGTGTAGGTGTTCACGCCGGTCTTCGCATCCTTGACCGGACGGCCGCCGTTGAACGAGATCATGGGATACTCCATCCCCCCGCCCAGCCACGTGTTGATCGAGATCGCGGTCGGATAGGGATACGGGAAGGAGAACTCCGAATAGACGTCGATCGTGTGCGCAATGGAGCGCGTCGAATACAGCGACCACAACGGATCGCCCTCGTTCGGGAAGAAGGATTGCGCCAGCACATCTGCGCCGTCCGGCTGCTTCACCGCCATGGCGTCCCAGATGTATTTGCGGCTCGAAGCCCACGCGAAATCGCGCACATTCCCGGCCTTCCAGCGCCAGGTCCTCGTCCCTGTCGCGCCCTCTTTCTCGTTCGCCAGCGCTTCTTCCGGCGTCACGATATAGATGGGCTTTGCATACTCGCGCCGCGCCTGCGCCAGCCTGCTGCGCTGCTCCGCGCTCAGAACCTCGTTCGGATTCTGCAGCACGCCCGTCGCGGTGAGGATATGATCCGCCGGCACCGTGATCGCGACATCATAGTTCCCGAACTCCAGCGTGAACTCACCGCTGCCGAGAAACTGCTTGTGCTGCCAGCCCGTGTAGTCGGTGTACGCCGCCAGACGCGGAAACCAGTGCGCGACAAAGAACTGATAGGTGTCGCTGTCGCGGAAATACTCATATCCCGTCCGCCCGCCGAACAGGCCATGGTCGGTGATGTTGTAGGCCCAGGCCAGCTTCACCGTCGCCGACTGCTTCGGCGCCAGCGGCCGCGCGAGATCCACCCGCATCATCGTGTCGTTGATCGTGTAGCGGAGCGCCGCGTTCGATCCGTCCGTCACCGACTGGATGTCGTAGCCATGCGGCGTCGCCGCCAGTGACTGCATCTGCCGCATCGCGGAGATGCTCACCGCGTCGCTCGCTGCTTTCTGCGTCGTTCGCGAGACGGAGTTCTGCTTGAAGATGTTCTGGTCGAGCTGCAGCCAGATGTAGTTCAGCGGATGCGGCGAGTTGTTGCGATAGGTGATCGTCCCCGTCGCCGTGATCCGCTTGGCCGCCTCGTCCAGCGTCGCATTGATCGAATAGTCGGCCTGCTGCTGCCAGTAGGCCTCGCCCGGCGCGCCGGAAGCGGTGCGATAGGTGTTCGGCGTCGGCAGGTCGACCTCAAGCTGCCTGAACTTGTCGTCGAACTTGCCCTTCGTCTGCTTGTTGGCGTCAGCCGACGCGCCGCCAGCCGCAAGCCCGACAGCCAGAATCGCCGCCGTCAGCATCGCCCAAGCCAATTTCATCCACAGGCTCCCGGAAGTTCGAACCGACCCAACTCCGGTTTTAGCGTTTATCGATGAAGAGTCACCGCGACGTTGATGCGATCGGCAAACTCGCCTCATGCGCGAACTGACGCTGGCCAGCGCGACCCGCTATCGCACAAACCCTGCGGTTACGCCTACTCATCCAGCGTTCGGTGCTCCAGCTCGTCCTTTTTGCCAGTTCGCCAGAATTCAAGCAGGCGCTGCCCCCCACCCGGATCACACGCCTCCAGCGGCTTGGACCCATTTACGACGGCGCCACTTGCGTCCGTGGGATACGGACAGCCGTTTCGGAAAAAGTAGGGCCTCGGATTGCGC
>JAVBYB010000478.1 GCA_030824255.1 bacterium | reverse complement strand
ACGGATCGCCCCCAATAGGCGTGGATGATCAGCCCCTCGCCGCTAACAATAGCCGCGTGCTTCGCCGGCGAGCCTAGCGCCATCCGGAACAGCAGCACGTCGCCATCGCGCGCGTCTCCAAGTGGAATCTCGCGTAGCCATCGGCGCGCTGCATCCATCAGATCATCGCCTCCGCGCGTCTCAGCCCAGTCAGGCGTGTAGGCCGGCGTCTTCTCTGGCTCCGTCCCGATCATCCCGCGCCAGACGCCGCGCACGACGCCAAGACAATCCACACCTGCGCCCATTACGCTCGCTTGATGTTGATATGGCGTGCCGATCCACTTGCGCGCCTCCGCCACAATGGCAGTTCGCGAAAGTCCGCTCATACGCGCCTCCCGCCATCGTTAGCGCCCGATGCGGGGCCCGCCAGTACAGCCTCAGGCCCTGGCATGTGCGGAAAGCCACGGAAGTTTGCGCGGTTGCCAAACCGCGCGCCGCACATCGCAAAACTCCTGTCGCAACCCGCCGTCACGACAAACGCATCGCCAATCTCAACAACGGACGCCGTCTGACGCGCCAACTCGATCTCATTCTCCGCATGACGCAGCACGCGGCTCTTGCGCCCCGCATTCGCGCCGCTCGTCCAGGTCAGCATGCCGCCTGTGAACCAGCCTGCCTCAAAGCTATCGACCGCAGACGCGAGCAGAGTGCGCTCCCCCGTCAGATGCGTGACGACGCCCTCTGCACGAAATGCTGGATCATCCAGATCGACACCGCATCGCGTATCGCCCACATCCGCATCGCATGCGCGCGAGTATACCCGCCCGATCTGTCGCTCTAGATCGGCCTTGAGGCTCACCAGCTCCGCCGAGAACGCAAGCCCTTGCCGCGTCACCTCAGACAGCCTGCCAGACCAGATCATCACCCGATGCTCGGTCGCCTCCCAGTCCACGCGCCAGACATCCACCCGTGTCCCATCCCACAGCCCCGCATCGATATCCGCCTCCGCAACAAAACCCAGCGACACCGCCCCCTCGATTGCACATCGCCCCGGCGCCAGCCCGCTACCGCTCTCGAACATCGCCGCCGCCAATCCCGCAGCCGGCTCATGCGTCACCCCTTCAAAGCTGATCGCCCTGTCATGGTCTGTCGCTCCGAACACCACACCGTCCGCCCGCGTAAATCGCCAGCAGGCGCACAGCATCGTCTCGCCCGCCGCCAGTCTGGCGGCGAACGCATCGCTCATCTCTCTCATTGTCTATTCCGCTATCTCGACCACCGGGACGCGCAGCACGCGCACCGCACTGCGTCCAACCAGCGCCATCTCCAGCCGATCCATGTCGAACCGCACCGGCACATCGAACGCAAACCCCGCCGTCAGCACCGAACCGTCCGTCGGCGCTGCATCGAACGTCACCACACCCGTCGTCACATCGACACTGAAAGCCGCCGTCGCCACGCCATCAATCGCAACCACGACGCTCCCCGCCACAGGCTTGCGGACAACGCGGTCCACCGACACGCCCCCGCTTGCATATCGCTTCATCAACTGAAACGCCGCCGTCACGCCATCGCCAGCGCCCAGCGACTGATCCGTCTCGTGCACCGCATCGCCCGGCGCACAGCTCTTCCAGTCCACTGGATCGCGCAACCGGAACCCATGCATACGACCCCGCCGCGCCTCGAAGAACGCAACCAGCGCATGCGCATCGTCCGAACCAATAGCGGCTCCGCCGACATCCCATCTACGCCGCGAACCGGACCACCGCACATTCCGGCTCTCCCCGCCCGACGCTAGCCGTACCACGTCCACCACATGCTGAGGTCCGCCTGCGGCGCCGACAGCCAGCGGCAACGGCAGGCTCACCTCGTGAAATCCGCTCATGTGAACCTCCCGCCGCGCTGCACCGCCTTCGCCAGCGCCGTGGCAATCCCATTCAACGATGACGGCGCCGATGTCTGCGAACGCGGGCTGCGTCCATCCTCCAGCACGCTCCCCATCACGCCATCCAGCGCCAGCTGCGCCAGCGTCTCCGCAATCTTCCGCGCCAACCTGTCGAGGTCGTCCTCGCCGGCCTTCACAATCCGCCCCAGTTCGCGCTCCACCGCCTGCGTCGCGCGCAACAGCGCGGCCTCAAGGTGCTCGCCAGCAATCCTGGCTTCATCGCCACTTTCAGCCATCGCTTTAGCCCTCCGCCGCTTCGAAAATCACAACACCCGCAGATGCCAGCCTGATGGCAAACGTGGCCTCGCCCTCGTGCTCGCCGCCATAGGTTAGCTCCGTGATCGCAAACGGCCCCGTCAGCACGCCGAAATCCGGAATTGCCAATTCAAAGCGCGATGTGGCGCCACCAAAGTACGCCGCCCTCAGCAACGCATCCGACTGCGCATCCTTGAACACGCCGCTGCCGGCAACTTCAGCGCGCTTGATGCCGGCATGGGCGATCACCTCGCGCCAGCCATCCGCGCTTTGCGCCGTGGTCGCCTCAACCAGCCCCGCAGTCAGGCTGATCGTTTTCGCGCGGATACCGGCGACGACCAAAAACGCCTCGGGCGCTTCGCCATCACCAATGCTGATCAGCACATCGCGACCTCTCTGGCCCGCCATGGTCCTCTCCTTCTCTCGATGTCAGGGGTTGACAGGCAACTGTTTGGTTGCCTATTGAAATGCATGGATCTGGTGTTCCGGGCTCTCGCGGATGACAGCCGGCGCGCCCTGCTCGACAGCCTCTGCGCCCACAGCGGCCAGACGCTGAACGAGCTGTGCGCCGGCCTCGCCCATGGAAAGCTGGGCATGACGCGGCAGGCCGTCTCGAAACACCTTGCGATCCTGGAAGAAGCCAACCTCGTCGCGACCGTAAAACGCGGCCGCGAGAAGCTGCACTATCTCAACGCGGTGCCGATCGCCGAGATCGCGAACCGCTGGATACGCAAGTTCGAACGCCACAAGGTCGACGCGCTCGTCGATCTCAAAAGAAGACTGGAGTCAGAATGACACCCGCCGCGCCCAACTCGAAATTTGTCTACGTCACCTACATTCGCACAAGCCCCGAAAAACTCTGGGCTGCGCTCATCGAACCTGAGTTCACGCGCAAATACTGGGGCAACACGCATCAGGTTTCAGAGTGGAAACGCGGGGCGGACTGGAAGATCATGATCCCCGATGGCCGCACCGGAGACAGCGGCAAGATCGTGGAATTTGATCCGCCGCGTCGCATGGTCCTCACCTGGCGCAACGAATTCGTGCCTGACATGAAGGCCGAAGGTCACTCCACGCTCATCTACGAACTCGAGAAGATGAACGACACGGTCAAGCTGACGCTCATCCACGAGATGCCCGTCGAAGGATCGAAACTCATCGGCGCCGTTTCCGAAGGCTGGCCGCACATTCTTGCAAGCCTCAAGACGTTGCTGGAAACCGGCGCCCCCTTGCCCGGAACCAGCGACTGGCCGGAAGGACATTGATCATGACAGCCAAACCCGTCGCCATCGCCGTCCAGACTTTTCGCGTTCCGGCCGAGCGCGTCTACGACGCCATTCTGGACACGGGCATGATCGCGCGTTTCATGTTTGGTCCATTGTTGCGCGAGGAGGAAATTCTCCACATCCGCAATGATCCACACGTGGGCGGCGCCTTCTCCTACAAAGTCCGTCGTGGCGAACACCTGATCGACCATGTCGGCAAGTTTTTGGAACTGGACCGCCCACATCGCATCGTCTTCACCTGGAGCATTGCCGGCGAGGGCGACGACGATCCATCCGTCGTTTCCATGGCCATCACGCCAACATCTGATGGTTGCTCGCTGCGCCTGACGCACGAGATGGCGCCGAAATGGGCTGACTTCGTCGATCGTTCGCGCGGCGGCTGGGAAAAGATGCTCGGCGTTCTCGACGCCTTGCTCTAGGCGCGCGCCACAACCCGCTTGGGAATGAATGCGGTGGCCTTGTCTATCATGGCGTCCGCGATCTCCTGTTCGCCTGAAACGATCAGGTCCGCGCCGAGGGTGCGCAGATGCTCCACCTCGGCATCGGAATGCGCCCGCGCATAGACCTTCACGCCAGGATTGAGCTCCCGCGCCAACTCCACAATCCCACCAGCCTCGAACCCGTCAGGCACCGTTACAAACACCAGATCCGCCTTGTCCGCGCCCGCCGCCAGCATCGACTCGCGCGAAATGCCATTGCCCTGAACTGCGGCCACGCCCCGCGCCAGCAACCCCTCGATTACATCCGGCCGATCCTCAATGACGGAGTAGGTCGCCCCCGCCTCGTCCAGAGCTTTCCCGATCAGCGAGCCTACGCGACCATACCCGATCAGCACCGCACGTTTGGGCTCCGGCGTGGGCACATCCGCACGCGCGGCCTCCGCCGCCACGGCTTCTTTCTTCTTTGCCCCGCGCTCCAGCAAGGCAAATACCAGCGGGTTCAAGACGATCGAAATGATCGCTCCTCCGAGGATCGCATTGCGCGCTTCCTCCGGGATCAGGTTCAGCTGCATGCCGACACCCGCCAGGATGAACGAGAATTCTCCGATCTGCGCCCGCGCTGCGGTCACCGTCCCGGCTGCCTCGCGTGACTGCCCGAAAGCCCTTAGCAGCCCGATGCTCAGCACAGATCTGAACACCACGATGGCCGCGACCGAGGCGAGCAAGGGCCACGGATTGCCCAGCAGCACCCTCGGATCGAACAACATCCCGACCGACACAAAGAACAGCACGGCGAACGCATCGCGCAGCGGCAGCGTCTCGTTCGCCGCCTGCTGCGACAGCTGGCTCTCCGCCATGATCAGCCCGGCGAACAGCGCGCCGAGCGCGACTGAAATCCCGAACAGCTGCGATGCGGCATAGGCCACGCCCAGCGCAATCGCCAGTACGCAAAGCCTGAACAGTTCGCGTGACCCCATGTGCACCACGCGATGCAGGATCCACGGCACAACACGCTTGCCCGCCACCAGCATGATCAGCGCAAACAGCGCTACCTTGCCGAGCGTGAGCCCCACCGCCAGCCCGATATCCTGCATCTCCAAAACGGTGAGCGTATCGCCATTGCCGGTCTCGCTGCGTATTTGCGCCCACGTCGGCAACAGCACCATGGCGAGCACCATCGCCAGGTCTTCCACCACCAGCCACCCGACCGTCAGCTTCCCGCGCTCAGTCTGGATCAACCGCCGATCCTGCAGATTGCGCAGCGACACGACGGTCGACGCAACAGATAGCGCCAGGCCAAACACGACGCCCGCCTCCATGCCCCAGCCAAGGATCAGAGCTAGCACCATGCCCATCGCAATCATCAGCGAGGTGGTCAGCAACGTCATCGGCACGGCCACCGCGCGCACCGACAACAGATCGCGTGGCGAAAAATGCAGCCCCACCCCGAACATCAGCAGGATCACGCCAACATCGGCCACTTCCTGCGCCAGTCCCTCATCCGCCACGAAGCCGGGCGTCGATGGGCCGATCAGGACCCCGGCGAACAGATATCCAAGCAGGGGGGAGAGCTTCAGGCGGTTGGCAATCGCGCCAAAAACGAACGCCATTCCGAACCCGATGGCCAGCAGCGCAATAAGCGGCGACTGGTGCGGCACGGAAGGGTACGCCTTTTCAACCGGGAGGCTTGGGAATCAGACCTTCGCAGATCGCCGATCCCGAAGGCAAGGAAAGTTCGCCTCGCAGGCTTCGATTGATCAAATTGTATCGAACCGCCAAGCCGATCTTAACCAGACCGTGCGAAGCAGTAATCCTTCACGGAGTTCACCATGCGCTATCGCGATACACGGCGTCTCCGCATCGTCTCAGGCGCCAGCCTGCTGCTGGTGCTGATCGGCGTGCCTGTCGTCCTCGGCCTGACCCGGCCGGCCGCGAGCGGAGCAGGCGACGCCCCTGGCTTCGTCGCCGCCTACACCCATGGCCTGTCCTCGCTCGGCCTTGCCGGATTGATTTCGCTCGCGCTGGCGATGGTATTTGGCGCCTGCCTCCTTGCAGGAACGCGTCAGGCAGTTGATCGCAAATACTACGCCGCCTCCAGTGGCCGCGGCCTCCATACGCTGAAGGAGGCCCTTCGCACCTTCGCTGTCGTTTTCGGCGCGGCCGGTTTGATCGTTGGCAGCCTCTCCGGCTTCTACGCCGCCATGATGCAGGCGCGGCCTGATCTGGCCGCCTCCCTGAACCTGCCTTTCCTTACCGCCGAACTCGCCATCTACAGCCTCGTCGGCGGCGGCATTCTCTATGCGGCTGGCCGCTTCGGCCGCCACATCTAGGCCGCCTCCACAACGATCCGCACCCGCAGGATTCCGCGCCAGATTCCCGGACTGCTGGGCATCACATCTGCCAGCACCGGCGCAATCAAGACAGTCCGCCAGCCGTCCATCTCAAGCCCGCTATCCCGAATGGCATCGAGCACAGCGTCGATCCCCTCCCGACTTCCCATCCCGTTGTCGTTTCGGGAGAAGACAGCGAGATCCAGCGTATTCTCGCTTGCGGGAAAGCCTGCCGATCCCGCTGGCCGAAACTCCTGTCTGATCATCTGAATGAACGGATAGGCTGGCCGATCGCCATCTCCATCGCGGATTCGCACCGGATCCCCCAGCACCGCCTTGACGCCATCGTGCGCCGTCAAAGCGTCCAGCAGGGCGCGCGACAATTGAACCTCCACGCCGCTCACAGCTGCACCCGGCGCCACGGGCCGATCAGTCCCGCGACGTCCACCGGCAAAGCCCCGCCAATCGTTTCCGGATCGCGAGCCCCATACGCATGAGCCGCGAGCCTTTTCACTGCGAGCTTCAGCCCATCGGCGACATCCTCCGGCGCTTCGCCAAACCCGGCCGTGTAGTCGATCTCGATTCCGCCGACCCGCTGACCCGGCCAGGGAAAAGCTGCATCCGTCCACATCAGCCTGGCCGCACGCCCCGCCGGCAGCATGAACCGGCTCGTCACCACGCTCACATTCCCATAGCCATCGAACACGCGCACAGCCGACAACGCCCCCGCCGGCCTAACCGGCAGACGCATCCATCGCCTCTCCACCGTCCCACGCGGCCACCCGTCGAGTGACACGCGCAGGCTTCGCGCAATCATCGCCACCCCCGTCAGGTCCTCAACGCGCGCCCGCGCCGCCGCGATCAACGCAGCAACCAACTCGTCCTGCCCATCGCCCGCAATGCGCAGATAGTCCTTCGCCTCGGCCAAGCCCACGGGCTCCGCCGCCGGCCCCGCCAGCGTCGTCACAATCATCCTGTTGTCCTTCTGAAATCCGTCCTAGGCTGTGCGCCCAGACGGGAGACGCCGATGGTCACCGGCCTAAATCACGCGAACCTCTCCACAGCGAAGCTGCAGGAGACGATCGACTTCTTCGTAGGCGTCATCGGCCTGAAGGTTGGTCCGCGTCCCGACTTCTCGTTCCCAGGCGCATGGCTTTATGCTGGCGACCAGCCCGTTCTCCATCTTGTCGAGCGTGCACAAGCCCGCATCCCGGATGGCGCCCTCGACCACATTTCCTTCACCGTCACGGATCTCGACGCGGCAACCCGCCATTTCGAACAGCTCGGTATTTCCTATCGCGTCTCAATCACGCCCAGCGGCTTCGGCCGCCAGGCCTTCGTGACGGATCCCAACGGCATCAAGATCGAGCTCACCGAACCCGCCCGCCGCCAAGACAGCTGAAACCGTCATGTCCCGCTGATACGACGCACGATCTGCTGGGGAGAAGCACGTGAAGGCTACCAGACTTGCAATCGCGTGTTTTGCCTTGGCGGCCTGTTCGACAACGCCCCCCGCGCAGCACGGGTCAGACGCTACATCGCTGGCCAGCCAAGTCATGCGCCTCGACCGACAGACCTCCTGGCTGCTCACCAGCGAAACACCGCTTGCCTTCGACACGCACCACCCACAGGGCATGGTCCGCATCGAAGGCGACACCTTCCTCACCTCGGTCGAAATCATCCAGCGCACCGTCCCCCATCCCCAGCCCGTCAACGGCATGGATCGCGATGCAGGCAAGGGCATCGGTCACCTCTTTCGGGTTGCACCGGACGGCTCGTTGAAATCCGGCATTCAGCTTGGCGAAGGCGACATCTATCACCCCGGAGGTCTCGATTTTGACGGCCGCTGGCTCTGGATTCCCGTCGCCGAGTATCGCCCAGACAGCCGCGCCATCATATATCGCGTTGATCCCGATACCCTTGAAGCAAGCGAAGCCTTTCGGTTTCCCGATCATATCGGCGCCGTCGCGTTCGATCGCGACGCCAACGCGCTTATCGGAGCCAGCTGGGGCGGTGCACGTATCTATCGCTGGCCGGTCGAACCCGACGGCACAATCCGGAAATCGGTTGAAACGGCACTGCCCGCCGGCGAAGCTCGCGCCCATTACATTGCATGGCAGGACTGCCACGGCCTTCCGCGCCATGTCATGATCTGCAGCGGTCTTTCGACCTATGCCAGACCCGGCGGAGACCCGCTTTCGCTCGGCGGTATCGAACTGATCGACACGCAGACCCTGCGCCCGCTTTGGCAGACGCCCATCCTGCTCTGGTCGCCGTCTGGCCGTGCCATCACCCAGAACCCAGCCTGGTTCGAGGGTGATGGAGATCGCCTCCGGGCGTGGTTCATCCCGGACGACGGCAAATCCACCCTGTTCACGTACGAGGCTGACCTTGCGAGCCCCTGAACTTTGAGCCCTCTCGCCGCGTCACACTTGTTCAGTACCCGGTCCGCGCACTAAACCCTTCCGCACCCGTCAATGTTGTGTGCAGGAAACGCCATGAAACTCGACAGTTCGATCTCCGCCATCGTCACAGGCGGCGCGTCCGGCCTCGGCGGCGCCACGGTCAGGGCCCTGCGCGCCCACGGCGTCAAAGTCGCGATCTTCGACATGAACGAAAAGACCGGCGTGCCGTTCGCCGCCGAA
>JAVBYB010000125.1 GCA_030824255.1 bacterium | reverse complement strand
CTTCGCCAGCTGGCTTCAGCCCCGCCGCCGCGAACTTCTCCGCGACATAGGCAGCCGCGCGGTCATACCCCGGCGAGCCGGTGTCGCGCCCTTCCATGCCGTCATGAGAGAGATCGCCTGTGATGCCCCACCACGCGACCGTGTCGGCGTCAGTTCCCGCAGGCGCCTGCGGAACACTGGAGCAAGCGCCAGCCAGCACCGCCGCCGCAACGATCCATCGCTTCATGAACGGCATCCCCGTCGGCCAGCCGATAGCTGACTACAGGCGCAGGCGCTCAGCAAGCGTGAACTCAGCCTTCCATTCCAGCGCGCTGCGCACATGCGTAGGCAAACTGCGCCAGCGGCGCGACCCGCCCTTCATTCTGGGCCGCCGCCGCATTCGACGCCGTACCGTCACGCACGCGACCCACAATCCCCTGCAGGATGCCTGCGAGGCGGAAGGCGTTGTAGGCGAAGAAATAGTCCAGCTGCGGCAGGCCATCGCGGCCCGTCAGCTCGCAATAGCGCGCGACGTACTGCTCCTTGCTTGGAATGCCGTAGCCGGGTTGCTTTACGACACCAGCAATCGACGGGCGCTGCGGGTCTGATGAGGGCATCTCCCAGGACATCAGGTGGTAGGTGAAGTCTGCCAGCGGATCGCCGAGCGTCGACAGTTCCCAGTCGAGCACGGCGATGACCTTCGGCTCTGTCGGGTGCAGCACCATGTTGTCGATGCGGTAGTCGCCATGGACGATCGTCGTCGTCTCGCCCGCCGGAATGTTCTTCGGCAGCCAGTCGATCAGCTTGTTCATCTCCGGGATCTTGGTCGTCTCGGACATCTGGTACTGCTTCGTCCAGCGATGGATCTGGCGGGCGACGTAATCGCCCTCCTTGCCGAAGCCTTCAAGGCCGGCCTTCTTCCAGTCGACATTGTGGAGAGCGGCGAACGTGGAGACTTTCGCATCGTAGATCGCGGCACGCTGGTCGGGCGTGTAGTCAGGCAGGGTCGCGTCCCAGATGATGCGGCCTTCGACCATGTCCATGATGTAGAAGATCGTGCCCGTGATGCTTTCGTCCTCGCACAGGCCGTAGGGCTTTGCGACCGGGAAGCCGAGCGGATGGAGCGCCGCGATCACGCGATACTCGCGATCGACCGCGTGAGCGGAGGGCAGGAGCTTGCCCGGCGGCTTGCGCCGCATGACGTATTTCTTCTTGGGCGTGATGAGCTGATAGGTCGGGTTGGACTGGCCGCCCTTGAACTGGCGGACGGTGAGCGGGCCCTTGTAGCCCTCGACATTCGCCTCCATCCACGCGGCGAGTTTCGCCTCGTCGAACTTGTGGCTCTCGGTAACTTCCTTGGTGCCGGAAAAGAGGTCAGTGGGATTTGCGTCGCTCATGTCCTGCCCTGTCGCTGCGGCTGGCCTGCGCCGGCCCGTACCGGTGGTTCGAAATTGCTAAACACCGTTCCGGGGCAGAGGTCGAGGGGTTTCTCGTTCCAACGAACCAGACATTGGCCACCGGACAGTGCGATCACCCACGCTCCAGCGCACGCCATGCGATATCGCGTCTGCAGAACCCGTCAGCCCAGTCGATGCGGTCGACGGCCTCGTAGGCGCGCTGGACGGCTTCCTTCAGGGTGGGGGCGGTGGCGGTGACGTTCAGGACGCGGCCGCCATTGCCGACGATGTCGTTGCCCTGTCTGGCGGTGCCCGCGTGGAAGACAGTGACGCCGTCAACCTGCCCGGCTTCCGCGAGGCCGCGAATGACGCCGCCCTTTTTTGGCTCGCCCGGATAACCCGCGCCCGCCATCACCACGGTGACCGCCGGATCGGAGAACCGCTCCAGCCGCTTGCACCCGGCCAGACCGCCCGTGGCGCAGGCCAGCAATTGCGGCAGCGGATCCTCCGCAAGACGCGCCATGATCACCTGACACTCCGGATCGCCAAACCGGACGTTGTACTCCACCACGCGCGGCCCGTGCGTCTCGTCGATCATCAGCCCCACGAACAGAACGCCGCGATAGGGGCGGCCGTCCTGTCTCATGCCATCAATGGTAGGCGTGACGATCGCGTCCATGACGCGCTGCTGCATCGCCGCATCCAGGATCGGCGCGGGCGAATAGGCGCCCATGCCGCCGGTGTTGGGGCCCGTATCGCCATCGCCCACACGCTTGTGGTCCTGCGCGCCCGCCAGCGCCACGGCGGTTTCGCCATCGCACAGCGCGAAGAACGAAGCCTCCTCGCCATGCATGAATTCCTCGATCACCAGCGAGGCCGACGCAGCGCCGAACTTGCCGCCGAGCATGGCATCGATTTCAGCCTCGGCCTCAGCCTTCGTCTCGGCGATCACGACGCCCTTGCCGGCTGCAAGACCATCCGCCTTCAGAACGTAAGGCGGGCCATCGAACGTCTCGAGATAGGCCTTCGCGTCCGCAGTCTGTTCGGCCGTGAAACGACGATAGCGCGCGGTGGGAATGCTGTAGCGCGCCATGAAGTCTTTGGAGAACCCTTTGGATCCCTCCAGCATGGCAGCGCGGGCGGAGGGTCCGAACACCGGTATGTCGATGGCGCGAAGCTTGTCCGCCAGCCCCATGACCAGCGGAACCTCCGGCCCGACAATCACCAGATGCGGACGTTCCGCGCGCGCAAGCTCCACCAGCCCTTCAACATCATCCCCCGCCACGGGCACGCATTCGGCCAGGTCCGCGATGCCCGGATTGCCGGGCGCCACCATCAGCTGTGTCACGCGCGGGCTCTGTTTCAGACGCCAGGCCAGGGCGTGTTCCCGTCCACCGCTTCCGACGATGAGAATCTTCATCACAACTTCCCGGCGGCCGAAATCGAGGGCTATACTGCGGTCGGAGTAGTACGTGCGACACCCCAAGGACAAGTCCAATCGGGGTGTTGAGGGGCCAGCGGCCCGGCAGCAGCGAGGCGATGGCCATGGCTGACAGGTTCGGGTTCACCCGCGACAGCGACCTCACCGGGTTGTGGTCAGGCGAATATCGCTATCCCGGCAACTTCAAGCCGACTCCCTTTTCGGCCCACCTCACCGACACGGGCGGCAGCCTGACCGGCACGACGCTGGAACCGGCAACATTCGGCGCGCCCGGCCTGACCGAGCTGTCGGCTGATATTTCCGGCGCAAGGATGGAATTGCTGGTGCGGTTCACGAAGATCTACCATCCCGCGCCGGGCATTCATCGCGACCCGATCTACTATTCCGGAACTGTCGACGAGAAACTGACCAGCATCGAGGGCGACTGGCGGTTCTCCAGCGGGTTCCTCGGCCGGTTCGTCCTTATCCGCGCCTCGCGCCCGGCCGCCGCACAATCGATCCGGACATCGGCGTCGATCAGCGCCAAACGCTAGGCAGCTTCCCCGGCAGGCGTCACCACACGGTAGACTTCACCGCAGTGTAGACTGGCGCGGGTGATGCCGCGCTATAGTCGACCCCATGGATGACACGACCGAATCGCAGGACCAGCCGGGCTCCAACTCCCCCGAGATGTCCGTTTCCGAACTTGCCAACGCGCTGAAGCGGACGGTGGAGGAGACCTATTCCTTCGTGCGCGTGCGCGGAGAACTCGGCCGCGTGGTGCTCGCCAAGTCTGGCCACCTCTACTTCGACATCAAGGACGAGAACGCGACGCTCAACACCATCATGTGGAAGGGCAATGCCTCGCGCCTTCCTTTCAAGCCCGAAGAGGGGCTGGAAGTGGTGGCAGAGGGAAAGCTCTCCACGTATCCGGGCCGCTCCAACTATCAGATGATCGCTGATCGCATGCGCCCAGCCGGCGTCGGCGCGTTGATGCAGCTGCTGGAAGAGCGGAAGAAGAAGCTGACCGCCGAAGGGCTCTTCGCCGCCGAACGCAAGAAGCCGCTGCCTTACCTGCCCGCCGTCATTGGCGTTGTAACCAGCCCCACCGGCGCCGTGATCCGCGATATTCTGCATCGCGTACGCGACCGCTTCCCGGTCCACGTGCTGATCTGGCCCGCGCTGGTGCAGGGCGAACGCGCCGCCGCCGAAGTTGAGGCGGGCATACGCGGCTTCAACGCGCTTCCCGTGGGTGGCCCCATCCCGCGTCCTGACGTCATCATCGTGGCGCGCGGCGGCGGCTCGATCGAAGACCTATGGCCCTTCAACGAAGAGCGCGTCGTGCGCGCTGTCGCGGACTCTGTCATCCCGTTGATCTCCGCCGTGGGTCACGAGACCGACACGACGCTGATCGACTACGCATCCGACCGACGCGCGCCCACGCCCACCGGCGCCGCCGAAATGGCGCTGCCGGTTCGCGCCGACCTGATGAACCAGGTCGAGAGCCTTGGCGCCCGCATGGGCAAGACGCTGATGCGCAGGGTGGAGAAGGCACGGCTGGAACTGCGCTCTGCATCAGGGCGGCTGCCACGCGCAGATGCGCTGCTCGCATCACCGCGCCAGAGACTGGACATGGCGACCCAGCGTTTCGGCGGATCTCTGTCGCGCATGTTGGCGCGCAAACGTGCGCGCTTCGACCAGGCCGGCGGCGGCCTGCGCCCGGCGACACTCAAGCGCGAGATTGCGTCGCGGCAGGGCGAAGTGCAGCGATTGTCGGCAAGGCTTGCGCCAACGGTGCAGCGGCGCATTGCCCGGTCGAGGGACGCCCTGCGCCAGCAGGCGCGCGTGCTGGAGTCGGTGTCCTATGAGCGCGTTCTCGCGCGCGGGTTTGCGCTCGTGTCTCGGCCAGATGGAACGCTGGTGCGCAACATGACATCCGTCAGCGAGGGCGACAGGCTGCGCCTGCGCTTCGCCGATGGCGAACTGGAAACACGCGCTTCGGGCGCCGGTGGACCTCCAGCAGCATCACCGACGGACCCACAACGCCCCCGCATCCGCCGGCGCAAGACGGAAAACGATCAGGGCGACCTGTTCTGAACCGGGCCTAGTTGACCACGAGCGGCTTGATCAGCTCGGCTTCCTTGGCGCAGGCGGCTGCGTCCGGCGCCGGGCTGCTGGCGCGAGCGGCAGCCAGCTCGGCCTTGGCCTTTTCCATTTCGGCGCGAAATTCCGGCACGCCCTGCAGCGCGGCGAACACACCGGCGGCGTTGGTGCGCGCTGCCTCGATGGCGCTCATGTTGTGCACGCCACAGACCACGCGGCTTTCGCCATAGGCCCGCCCGCGCGCGAGCGCCGCGCTGGCATGATCCGGCGCAAGCTGCGCAACGATGAGCCCCGACATCCAGCCAAGCGAACCGTGTCCGGACGGATAGTCAAAGCTGTTCTGAAGGCCCGTGCTGCGCTCGATGCAGATCTCGCCCGGATTGTGCATGAAGGGCCGGGTGCGGCGGTAAAGTTGCTTCGCGGCCTCGGCTGCGATCCCTGCATCCAGCGAGGTGCGATTCAGGATGGACGCCAGCGTCGGTGAATTTTCCGGCGTCAGCGTTGCGCCGACAGAACACGAGAAATTCTTCAGCAGGTCAGCCGGCTTGTAGCTGTCGTCCGACTTGGCGAGCGCCCAGCGCTCCGAACCTTCAAGGGCCCGTGTCTTGCGGAAGATTTCCCAGTCCAGCGAATTGCGCGCCTCGCCTTCTTTCGGAGCCGGCGGGATTGTCGCCACTGCGTTCGGCGCGGCATTGGGCGCAAAGAACCCGACGGGACGGGCGGTTGGCGTCTGTGCAGACGCCGGCGCGATCATATGGAGACCCGGCCCGGCCGCCTCCGTCGTCGGAACAACGCCGCCCGCGCAAGCAACCAGAACGGCAAGACCCACCGCCATCAAGGCATATGTGCCGGCTTCCGCTTTCAGCTTCATCCCGCCCTCCCGGCGACAGTCCCTGCGCCATTTATTGCGCGACAGCGGGCCGGGCGCAATGTGGGGGCAGGCGCGCCTAGTACTCGAACAGCTTGGCGTCGCGTTCGGCGCGCTTGCGCGCGACGTCGAGGATGAGGGCGACGAGGGCTTTCTTGGCGCCCTTGCCCTTCGTCGTATTGGCCGGGTCGAGATGGTGCCGGTCGACGATGGCGCGAAGCTCCTTCGCATCGAACTTTGCAAGCCGCGCTTCAAATCCGGCCGTGTCGCGCTTGTATTCCACCAGCGGATGGAAGCCGTCGATATTGCGCTCGGCCAGCCGCTTCTCGGCCAGCTCCTGGCCAAACTTCGCCACCACGTCCTCGATCTTCCTGGCGAAAGCGGGATTGGCGGCAGCTTCGTCGGTGACGACCTTGAACATGCTCGACAGGGCGCGGTCGATCATGATGGCTCTCCGCTAGATCAGGCCAGCACGTTCGCGGAATTCGGCAGCGAACTGCCGGATCACCTGCGCCGCGGCGCCATATTTCTGTTCGAACGTGCGCTTCTGGTCCGACCACTCCGCCGCGCGGGCAATCTGTTCAGCCTGCGGGATGCGCGTGTCGAACACGTTGAACTGCGTTTTCAACATATCCGCCTCGCTGAGGTGAAGCGTGTTGTGCTGCTCGAACTTGGTGATCACCGTCCAGATCCGCTCATCGGTGAAGCGGCGCTGCTCCATCGAACGCAGGGCGCGCTTGCGGAACGCGAAGATGCCGAGCCGCGAGACATAGTCAGCGATTGTGGGGATCACGATGAATTCGGAAAGTTCGATCGCAGCCTCCGCAAACATGGAGATGCCAGGCGGGCAATCGAACAGGACGAGATCATAATTGTCGCTGACGCTTTCGATCGCGGAGTTCGTGAGACGCGAGAAGCGGGCATTGAGCTGGCGGATGTCAAATCCCTGCGACACCCATTTCTCCAGCGCGTGCCGCTCGATGTAGCGGAACTCCGGCGTGGAGATCAGAAGGTCCAGCTGCGGGTCGCCCGACAGGTCGCTCACGCCGTGCGCGATGAATTCATGAAAGAAGCGCGGCTCGCCGCCGTAGACGAACTGGTTGAAGTATTCGTCGATCGTCTGGCCATTCTTGCGGAGGTCGATCCAGCGATCCTGCCCGGCCAGCATCATCGAAACGTTGGACTGCGGATCGAGATCGACCACCAGCACGCGCAGGCCCTCAAGCGAGAGCGCTTCGGCAAGGCTGGCGACCGTGGTCGATTTGCCCACGCCGCCCTTCATGTTCACGATGGAAACCGTGCGCGGGCTCACGAGGCATAACTCCAGCCGGGCGGATCAGGACATTGCAGATCGCAAGGCCTCAGCCGGTTTGCCGCTGAGGTCAAGCGAACGCTTGTGGATGGCTGCCTATTGCTGATCTTGCGGCGGCGTTTCGCGAAGCGACTCGGGCGGCAGGAACGGATTTGTCCCGGGCTCGATATAGACGAGGCCCATTTCCTCGTTCTCTTTCGCGATGCGGGCTTCCTCGGCTTCGATCAGCGCCTTCTGCACGGCCCACTCCTTGGCCAGCTTCTGGCGTTCCTTCAGCCGTTCGATACCCGCCACCACTTCAGGGTCAGCCCAGTTGTTGGGCAGCACCCACACGCAGAATCCCACGATCAGGCCAACGCCAATGATCATGTAATTGAAGTATCTCCAGCCGAAGTCGATCGGCTTCCAGCGATGGGGCTGTTTCGGGTTTTCGCTCATTTCACACCGGCTTCAGTTCGGGCGGCACGTATTTCTCCCGGAGCGTCACCAGTTCCTCGGCGATCGAGGGATGGAGCGCGCAGGTGCGGTCGAAATCGGCCTTGGTCGCGCCCATCTTTACGGCGATTGCAACCGCCTGGATGATTTCGGGCGCGTCCGGGCCGACAATATGAACGCCAACAACGCGGTCATCCTCGGCTCGCACAACGATCTTCATTAGCACACGTTCCTCGTCCCCCGTGAGCATATCTTTCATGGGGCGGAACCGCGTCTTGTAGATGTCCACCTGCCCGTGGGCCTTCCGGGCCTCGGCCTCGGTCATGCCCACCACCCCGACCGGAGGCTGGGTAAAGACCGCGTGGGGAACTTCGGCATGGTCGAACTGGGTGGGGATGTTCATGAATTCAGACTGGGCGAAAGCCTGCCCCTCGCGAATGGCGACCGGGGTAAGATTGATCCTGTCCGTCACATCGCCCACGGCGAAGATGTGCGCGACATTCGTGCGCGAACTATTATCGACAATCACCGCGCCCTTGTCGTTCACCTTCACGCCGGCCTTGTCGAGCCCAAGGCCCTTCGTGTGGGGCTCGCGTCCCACGGCGTAGAGAACCTGATCGCCGGATGCTGTCTCGCCATTGTCGAGCGTGGCGACGATCTTGTCGCCTTCCTTCTTCAGGCTGACAGGCGAGGCATTGGTGATCACCTTCACGCCCTTGCGCTTCAGCTCTTCGTGCACATGCGTGCGAACGTCGTCGTCGAAGCCACGCAGCACCGTCTCACCGCGATAGATCAGGCAGACGCGCGCACCGAGGCCGCTCATGATGCCAGCGAACTCGACAGCGATGTATCCGCCGCCGACAATCAGGATATGTTCGGGAAGCTTGTCGAGCTGGAACATCTCGTTGGACGAAATGGCGAGATCGATCCCCTCCACCTCCTTCGGCATGATCGGCGCGCCGCCGACAGCGATCAGGATCTTGCCGGCGGTGATGGTCTTGCCGGATTTCACAAGTCGCAATGTATGCGGATCGACGAACTCGGCGCGGTCGTCGATAAGCTCGACGCCGGCATTGCGCAGGTTGCGCGCGTAGATGCCTGACAGCCGATCCACCTCGCGGTGCATCTTGTCCATGAACAGGTTGTGGTCGTAGGTCGCGTTCTCGACACTCCAGCCATACCCCTTCATGTGATGAAGCGAGCGGCCAAACTCGCTGGCGTAGACCATGTACTTCTTGGGGATGCAGCCGCGGATCACGCAGGTCCCCCCGGCGCGATATTCCTCGGCGACGGCGACCTTTGCGCCCGACATTGCCGCCAACCGCCCAGCGCGAACACCGCCAGAACCAGCGCCAATCACGAACAGGTCATAGTCATAGGC
>JAVBYB010000482.1 GCA_030824255.1 bacterium | reverse complement strand
TTTGATGGCGATGATTGTCGTCAGTCTCCTGATGACGGCTGGCTCGCTCTGGGTTGGCGGCCGTCTGGCGCCCTGGTTCCTGAAGGAACGCTTCGATCCGCCGACCGTTCGCAGCTACTTCATGCAGCCCGACGCCGAGATGAGCTTCACCCGCGAACGGATGGTGACGGCGCTGGCCGCGTCCGCCGTGCTGCTGGCGATGCTTCTGGTGATGGCTTTGGCGGTGAAGTTCGGCGGGCTGTCACTGGTCTAGCGCCGGCTATTTCAACGTCGATGAATCGAGGTCGAGATCGTCGATGACGATGCGCTCGACGCCGCCGCGCTTGTCCTTCACCTGGTCCCAGAACTTCGCTGCGTCGCCGACGACGACGAGCGTGGACTTGGCTGGGTCGTAGTATTTCCGGGCGGCTTCGGCGGCCTGTTCGGGCGTCACGGCGCTGATCTCGGCGGAATAGGTCTGCAGCTTGGCGAGCGGCAGGCCGAACTGCGCGAGGGCGGAATACTGTCCTGCGAGGCCCGAGGTGGTTTCCACCGAACGGCCGAAACCGCCGATGACGAAGGCCTTGCGCGCATCGAGCTCTTTCGCAGGGATCGGCTCGTTGCCGAGGCGCGTGAACTCCGACTGAAGCAGGTCGATCACTTGCGGCACGGCGTCGTTGCGGGTCTGGGCGCTGGCGATGATCGGGCCCTCGCTCTTGCGCGCGGACAGGCTGGAGCCTGCGCCATAGGACAGGCCGCGCTTGATGCGGATTTCTGAGTTCAGCCGCGAGGAGTAGCCGACGCCGAGCAGGGCGTTGGCGACATTCGTCTGCACATATTCTTGCGCGAGGCGCGAGGGACCCACACGGCCGAGCAGCACGGCGGCCTGTCCCGCTTGAGGGATGTCGATGGCGATGGAACGTGGAGCAGGGAGATCACGCGAACGGCCGTCGACCTCGACGGGCAGGCTAGGCGGTTTGGGCCAGGCGCCAAACGCCTTCTCCGCCAGTGCGAAGCCCTGTTCAGGCGTCACGTCGCCCGCGATCACCAGAACGGAGAGCGGCGGGATCCATCGCTTGTGGAAGGTTTTTAGGTCGTCGGCGGTGATCGCCGCGATGGTGTCTGCCGTCGTGACGTTTCCGTATGCCGCCTGGCCATAAAGCGCGCGTGTCATCGCACGGGAGCCGACAGCGCCAGGTTGGCGCATCGAGACCATCAGGCCATCGAGCGTTTCCTGTTTCGCGCGTTCCAGCTCTTCCTGTGCGAAAGCCGGATTCTGGACGACATCAGCCATGATGGCGAAGGCTTCGGCAGCCTTGTCCGAGCGGGTGGTGATCGAGACATCCGATGCGTCGGGACCTGCGCTTGCGCCGATGGCGGCGCCGAGGCTTTCGATCTGGCTGGCGATCTGCGTTGCTGAGCGTGTGGCGGTGCCGCGCATAACGAGATCAGCGGTTAGGGCGGCGCGTCCGACCTTGTCCGATGGATCGGACGAACCGCCGGCGGAGATGCGCAGGCTCGCGCTGACCAGGGGCAGGCCGGGCTTCGAGGCGACGACGACGCGCAGCCCGTTGGCAAGCGTCTTCTCGACGGCAGCGGGCACGCGCGCGGCGACTGCGGGGCCGGGCTCGGGTGGAAGCTGGCGCGCGCCTTCGGCGGCCAGCGTGTAGATCGGAATTTCAGAAGCGGGGATCGAGACGGTGGTCGTCTGGATCGTTGGCGCATCGGCGAAGGTGTGCTCCGGCGCACCGTTCTGCATCTCCTCGGGCAGGTATTTGATCGTAACGGACTTCGTCTCGTCCATCACCTGCCGGGCGACGCGCTGGATGTCCTGCGGCGTGATGGCTTGAAGCTGCGCAAGCAGTTTGTCCGACGCCTGCGCGTCCTTGAACAGGATGATGGCGCGGGCAAGTTCGTCGGCGCGGCCATCAGAAGTTTCACGGCCCTCGATCGTGCCAGTGATGATCTCGTTGCGGGCTTCGTCCAGTTCGGCTTGTGTTACGAGCGTATCGCGCAGGCGCTTCACCTCGACGTTGAGACCGGCGAGGCCCTCCTCCGGGGACTTGCCTTCGGACAGGATGGCGTAGAGCGCATATGTGCCCGGATCGGCGGTGATCTCGAAATTGGAGCCCACATCTGTGACCAGTTGCTGGTCGTAGACGAGCGACTGGTAAAGGCGCGAGGACTGGCCGCTGGTGAGGACGGCGTTCAGCATGGTGAGGGCTGCATTGTCGCTGCTCTGCGCATCTGGCGAGGGCCAGGATATGCTGACGGCGGGCAGCGGCACGTTGGGCTCATAGACGGTGAAGGATTTCGCCGCAGTGCGCGCAGGCTCCACGGCGGTGACGCGCGGGATGGGGCGATTGGGCGTTGAGATTCTGGCGAAGTATTTTTCGATGTAAGCGTCGAGCTGCTTCTCATCGAAGTTGCCCGAGATAACCATTACGGCATTGTCCGGCCGATAGTATGCGGCGTGGAAGGCGCGCACATCTTCGACCGTGGCTGCGTCTAACTCCTCGATCGAGCCGATGCCGGGGCGGCCATAGGGGTGAACGTCGAAGGATGCCTGGTTGAGATACAGGTAGAACAGTTTGCCGTAGGGCTGGCTGAGAACGGACTGGCGGAATTCCTCCTTCACCACGTCCCGCTCTGACGCGAAGGCGGCTTGGTCGACAACGAGGGAGCCCATTCGCTCGGCCTCGCCCCAGAGCACGCGCTCGAGATGGTTGGCAGGCACGCTCTCGTAGTAGTTCGTGAAGTCGTTCCAGGTCGAGGCGTTGTTGAAGCCGCCCGCGTCTTCAGTCAGGCGATCAAAGCCTTCGGCGGGCAGGTTCGATGTCGACTTGAACATGATGTGTTCGAAGAGGTGCGCGAACCCTGAGCGGCCTTTCGGATCATCCTTTGAGCCGACGGCGTACCAGACGGCGGCGGAGGCGGAGGCGGTGGTGGTGTCTGGCATCGCGTAAATGCGCAGGCCGTTGTCGAGCTGCTTGCAGGTGAACTGCAGCGGTTCGATGGAAAGGCCGCCGGTCGCGGCGGCCTTGTAGGGTGTTTCGGCTGGCGAGCAGGGCTTGAGTGCAGTCGCCTCATTTGCCGGCGGGTCCGTTACGCATCCGGCGAGGGCTGTGCTGGCGAGCAGGGCGGTCAGCGTGGCAGCGACGGAACGGAAACGGCGCATAGGACGACCTCGGGTTGATGAGGGATGCACTCCCTTACCAAGACGCGCCGCCCCGGGCGAGCAAAATTTATCGATTATCGAGAATAATGAGGATGCGCGCTGCAGCTAGAAAATCGAGTATCCGCCGTCGATCACGAAGCTGTCCCCTGAATGATACGCCGAGGCGTCGGAGGTCAGGTAAACGGCGACGCCGCCGAAATCCTTTGGTTCGCCCCAGCGGCGCATGGGCACGCGGGGAATGACCTTCTCGGCAAATGCGGGGTTGTCCTGCGCACCTTGCGTCATGTCCGTCGCAATCCAGCCGGGGAGAATGGAGTTGGCGCGGATGCCGTAGCGCGCGTGTTCGACTGCGATGGATTTCATCATGGAAACGACCGCTCCCTTGGTGGCGGCATAGGCTTCGTTCTTGGCCGCGCCCTCGATGGCCGCGAGCGAGGCGAGGCCGACGAGCGAGCCGCCGGGGTCGCCGGCTTTGGCGCGGTCCACCATGTGCTTGGCCGCTTCACGCAGGGTGAAGAACACGCCGTCGAGGTTGACCGAGAGAACACGACGATAGGTTTCGGTGGGGAATTCGGCGAAGGATCTAGCCCCGCCGCCGATGCCGGCATTGGCGAAGACGCTATCGATGCGTCCGAAGTGTTTGACGACATCGACCATGGCGGCGGCCACCTGTGTTTCGTCAGCGACGTTGACGGTCCAGGCCTTCGTCTTGCCGCCGAGTTTCCTCACGGCTTCTGCATTGTTCTTCTCGTTCGAGCCCCAGATCGCGACGGCGGCGCCGGCCTGCGTCATGGCCTCCGCAAAGCCCAGACCGATGCCCCGGTTGCCGCCTGTGACGAGTGCGACTTTGCCGGTGAGGTCGAAAGGGGCGTAGGCCATGTGCGTTCTCCCATTTATCTGGGCATTGTTGGACGCCGCGCGGGCTATGGCGTCAAGATCGAGCGCGGCAAGATCGTCCGTTCATCGGGTGTTGGGTCTTGAGGGTGTCTCATGGCAGCGTGCAGGGCTGTGAACGTATCGGGGCAATTCATGCGGATAGCGGGTGTTCTTCTGGCGGCGGCCTGCATGTGGGCCGCGCCAGCGCTTGCGCAGCCGGCGACTGGCGTTCAGGGGCGGATGACGCTGCAGCCGGAAAGGCTGCCGGGGATGTGCCTCACGCTGACGGCTTCGGGATCGGTCAGCATTCCGTGTGACGGCACGTCAGGACAGTTCTTCGAGCCGCCCGGCGCGGAGCCGGGGCCGATAAGGCATCGCGACAAATGTCTCGCGCCGCGCGGGACGGGATATTACCCGCAACTGTTCCCTGAAGCCTGCGACGGGTCGCCAGCGCAGACGTGGACGCAGACCGCCGAAGGCGAACTGCGCAGCGGCGCCGGGCGTTGTCTCTCGCTTCTTGGCGCATCGAGCCGCACGGGCGAGATGATCTTCGGCGCGGAGTGCCCGAAGGAGGGCAGCGCGCATCAATGGAAGGTGAAGAACGTTGACTACAACAATGTGATCGAGGCTTCGCTGGAATCCAAAGTGCGGCCGGGGATGTGCATCGGGCATGACACGGGGGTGGGGCTCTATCCCTGCTCTGACCAGTACGGCCAGGTGATCAGCTTCGACGAGAAGGCGATCGGCCAGATGCGTCTGAAAAGCAGCTGCTTCTCGGGTGGCTATGTTTTTGGCGCGCTGGGTCTCGGCGAGTGCTGGGACATGCCGGCGCAGAAATGGTTCCTGCTGGACGGGAACCGCGTTGCGAACGCGCTGGTGCAGTGCATCGAAGTTGTGCCGGAGAATGGACGCGATGTGCTGCGGACGGTGCGGTGCGACCAGAAGCCGGAGCAGCAGTGGGTCGTGCGGAAGAAGGCGGCAAAAGCCGAGTAGCGCCCAGCTTGTCATCCCGCCCGCAGCGTCCTTCGACAAGCTCAGGATGAGAGCGCAGAGCCGGGAGCCATCGATAGACTGTCGTTCTCACCACGGGTCCCGGATAGCGCTGCGCGCTTCCGGGATGACAGCGGGTGGTTTGTGGTAACGCTGGAGCGCGCTATACAAGCTGCCCCACCAAGGACGCATCCCATGGCTGACGATCACGGCGACCGTATAGCGCAATTCATTGCTCGCATGACCACGGCGCTGGGGCCGAAGGGCGTGTCGACCGATCCGGTGGAGATCGAGCCGCACATTCAGGACTGGCGCGGGCGCTGGAAGGGATCGACGCCGTTGCTGGTGAAGCCGGCTTCAACCGAGGAAGTCTCGGCGGCGATGACGTTGTGCGCCGAATACGGACTGGCCGTGAATCCGCAGGGCGGCAATTCGGGGATGGTCAACGGATCGGTGCCCGAGGGCGAAGTGCTGATCTCGCTGAAGCGCATGAACAAGGTGCGCGAGGTGGACGTGCTGAACGATGCGATGACGCTGGAGGCGGGCGTTATCCTCACCAAAGCGCAGGAGATTGCAGACCAGCATGAGCGTTTGTTCCCTTTGTCGCTGGGCGCGCAGGGCGTGGCGATGGTAGGCGGATTGATCTCGACCAACGCAGGGGGCGTGGGCGTGCTGCGCTATGGCATGATGCGGGACCTGGTGCTCGGCATCGAGGCGGTATTGCCGGACGGGCGCGTGTGGAACGGGCTGCGCGGGCTGCGCAAGGACAATACCGGGTATGACCTGAAGCACCTGTTCATTGGCGCGGAGGGGACGCTGGGCGTCGTCACGGCGGCGACGCTGAAGCTGTTTCCGAAGCCTGCGGTGAAAGAGACAGCGTGGGCGACTGTGGCGAGCCCGCAGAAGGCCGTGGAGCTGTTGCAACTGGCAAAGAAGGCGAGCGGCGGAGCGGTGACGAGTTTCGAGATCGTGCCGAAGCTGGGGCTCGAGCTGGTGTTGAAGCATATTCCGGATACGCGCGATCCGTTGCCGACGGCGCTGCCGTGGCGCGTGCTGATTGAACTGTCATTGCCGCGCATTGATGGTGCGCGCGAGATCATGGAAGGGATGCTGGGCGAGGCGCTGGAAAGCGAGATCATCGCCGACGTCGCTATCTGCGAGAGCGAGGCGCAGAAGGCGATGTGCTGGAAGATCCGCGAGAACATTGCGGTGGCGGAGAAGGCGCATGGCAAGGCGCTGAAGCATGATGTGTCCGTGCCGGTCTCGCGCGTGGCGGAGTTCATCGAGCGCGGGACCGCGCTGGCGCATCAGATGCAGCCGGGCGCGGACGTGATCGCGTTCGGTCATGTGGGCGACGGCAATATCCACTTCAACATCACGCCGCCGGCGGGGGCGGACCAGGACAGGTTTGTGGAGCAGGATGGCCTACCGATGTCCAAGGCGGTGCATGACCTGATCGCGAGCCTCAATGGCTCGATCTCGGCGGAGCATGGGATTGGCCGTCTCAAGCGCGATGAGCTCGCATGGAGAAAATCAGCAGTCGAGATGGACATGATGCGCGCCGTGAAGCGCGCGCTGGATCCCGATGGGCGAATGAATCCGGGGCGCGTGCTTTAGGCAGACCTACGCGCTATTTCCTGGCGCGCGGCCTTGCCGTTTTTGCTGTCGTCTTCGCGGCGCGTGCCTCGGCGATTTCAAGGTTCTGCGCGATGCGGGCCTTCACGATGCCTTTAACCACCATTGCGGGGATAGGCTTGGCGGGAGTGAACTGGATCGTGCCCTTGGAGGTGACGTAGTTCGCGAGCTTGTCTGCGTGCTGTGCAATGACAGCAGAGTTCATCGGGAAGAAGCTGAGGTGTCTTGCGAAGGCGCCGAAGGCTACGAGATGACCGTGCAGCTTGAACGTCGGCTGACCGTAGGAGATTGCTTCCTCCGCACCCGGCGCGGCTGCATGAATTTGCGCACGCAGCCTCTCAAGTGCGAGGCGCGGTTCAGGCGCAAGGCGCGATAGCCAGTCGTCGACGGTCTTTGCGGGTGTCAGGCCTCTCATCTTATGGCCGTCGGGTTATTGGCCGTCAGGCGCTGTGATAGGGCGGGCGTCTTCCCAGCGATAGGGATAGACGTCTGGCTTCACATAGACCTCGGTTGTGACCTTCAACGGATACTTGCCGCCAGTCGGATAGATGAGTTCGACGAAGTAGGCGGTGAAACCGTCGGTCGGTTTCTCGACGTTGGCGATGTAGGTTCCGTCTGCTTGCGGTTGCAGCACAGTCGAGGTGAAGGCTTTGTCGCCGAGTGTCGCCACGCGAAAGTCACGTGCCTTCGGGTTCGTGCCTTGCCAGAGGCGAGCCTCGCTGGGTCCTGCGGAGCCGGCATTCACGACGAGCGCGCCATCCTCGCGCACTGTCCAGCTGTAGTCAGGAATCGGGCGCTCGTGGATAAGGTTGTCATACCACGCCGTCATGCTGTCGTTGATGTCTGTGCCTGCCGTGGAATGGCGTGAGTTGGGCAACATGCGCAGCTGCTTCTCGCCGGGAAGCAGGTGGTAGGAGAACTTCGTATTGTCGGGTGGGAAGAATTCATCACCGACCGCATTGATGATGAATTTCGGAATCCGCATTCGCGGGCGGCCGCGATAGACGAGCGGGTCTTCGATCGCGTTGATCGTGTTCATCTTGCCGCCGATCTCGTCGGGAATGAGCCTGTGGTTCACGTAGTCGCCGACGGCTGGGGAAAAATAGCCCAGCGTTTCCCAGTGGTGACGCGCCATGGCGTCGAAATCGAGCACGGGAATGACGATCGGAATCATGCCGATGACGCGATCATCGAGCAGGCCGACAAGCCAGCTGGTCCAGCCGCGCTTGGAGCCGCCAGAGACGACGAAGCCATCAATCGTGTATTTGCCGCCGGCTTCGCTGGCGAGGAATTGCTGCACGGCTGTCATGGCGGCTGTGCCGCTTTTTACCATCGGCAGGCGCGCGAGCGCGATGGGATTTTTTGCGGGGTCGTAGCGCGCCTGCAGGTAGGCGATCATGTCGTCTTCGACGCGCGGGACATCGGGCGTGTCGGCAAAGCGGATCGGCTGGTTCGGCGCTTGGCCGAGGTCTGCGATAACGGAGCCGGTCTCGATGGCCATCTGAGCGAAGCGCGGCGTGGGGCCGGTGGGCATGTTCGACTGAGTGGAGCCGCCATTGATGTAGAGGAAGCCCTTCGAGCTGGTCAGTTCGGTGGGGATGGTGACGGTGAGCCAGTGCTTCCAGACGGGGCGGTCTGACTCGGCCGCGGTCATCCAGGTTTGCGAGGTGAGTTCGAGGACGGCCCCGCGATAGCCTTCGCCGGTGAAGGTTTTGGCGATTGTCCAGGCGAAGGTGGGGTCGGGCGCGGCGACGTAGGTGTCGAGGATGTTTGGCGGGTTGGGGGCGATGCTCGGCGCTTCAGAGACCTTCGGCCCAATGGCGCAGGACGTGGTTAGACCGACAGCGAGAGCAAGCCCGAGTTTCCGGATGAAGCGCATGTCTCTCTCCCGTGGCCTGTTCCGGCCTTGGGGAGAGTGGAGCGTGGGACGGCGAGGTATGCAAGCCAGGCGTAGGAGCTTTGCGACGGACTGCCGGACAACCCGCCCAGCGGGTCCGCTAGACCCCCGTCACTTCGCCTGCCTGCGCTTCGCTCTTCAGCCAGGCCATGAAGGTGCGCGCCAGCTTCGAAGGCGTGCGCCACTTCGGGTAGACGATCCAGTAAGCGAAATCGATGTCGCTCGCGCCGTCCGCGAAGGGCGCGACGAGGCGGCCGCGTTCAAGGTCGCCCGATGCGATGGCGAATTTGGCGAGAGCCACGCCGCGACCGGCAGCGGCAGCTTCCACCACCAGCGATGACTGCGTGAGACGCGGACCGCGATTGCCATCGACCGTCGTGACGCCGCGCGCCTTCAGCCACGAATTCCAGTCCGGTCGCGAGGGATCGTTTTCGGGG
>JAVBYB010000434.1 GCA_030824255.1 bacterium | reverse complement strand
TGAAGGCATGTCCTCGCAGTTTGGCTGGGCGCCGATCCTCGAAGGCGACTTCATCATTGGCGGCAAGCGCGATGGCGCCAGCCTCAGCCTTGAGCCCGGCGGCCAGTTCGAATTGTCAGGCGCGCCGGTTGAAACGATCCACGAGACGGATGACGAACTGACCGAACACCTGCGCGAAACAAAAGCCGTTGCTGAGCCGATGGGCGTCGCCTTTCTTGGCCTCGGCTTCTCGCCAATCTGGTCGTTTGAAGAGACGCCCATGATGCCCAAGGGACGCTATGGCATCATGAAAGCATACATGGAGAAGGTCGGCCGTCTCGGGCGGCAAATGATGTTCCGCTCCTGTACCGTGCAGACCAATCTCGATTTCAGCTCCGAAGCTGACATGGTGAAAAAGCTGCGTGTAAGCCTTGCGCTGCAGCCTGTCGCCACGGCGTTGTTCGCGAACTCGCCTTTTGCCGAAAATCGTACAAACGGCTTCCTGTCCTATCGCTCGCACGTTTGGTCGGACACGGACCCGGATCGCACCGGAATGCTGCCTTTCGCATTCGAACAGGGTTTCGGCTTCGAGCAGTACGTGGACTACGCGCTCGACGTGCCGATGTATTTCGTGCGCCGGGAAGGGAAGTATATCGACGCCTCTGGGCTGTCCTTCCGCGACTTCATGGATGGCAAGCTTCCCATCCTGCCGGGCGAACGTCCGGCGATGGACGATTTCGACGATCATCTCTCGACAATCTTCCCCGAGGTTCGCCTGAAGACGTTCCTCGAAATGCGCGGCGCCGACGTTGGCCTGCAGCCGAAGATTTCCGCGCTGTCGGCTTTCTGGGTCGGCCTGCTTTACGACGACGTGGCGCTCGACGCTGCTTGGGAGCTTGTGAAGGACCTGACCGCCGTTGAGCGTCAGGCGTTCCGGTCCGCGGTTCCGTTCCTTGGCCTGAAAACGCCTGTGCGCAATACGACGGCGCAGGCGCTGGCCAAGCAGGCCGTCGCCATTTCCGCTGCCGGCCTCGCGCGCCGCGCGAAACTGAACGGTGCGGGCAGGGACGAGACGGTGTTCCTGACCGATCTCCAGCAGATCGCCGACTCAGGCCTCACCGCCGCCGACCACCTGCTTACAAGGTATCATGGGCCGTGGGGCCGCCAGCTCGCCCCGGCGTTCCGCGAGGAGCGTTACTAGAGGCAAACCGCCTCTCATCGGGCCATTGAGGCAAAACCTGCCTCGCGTCTCGCGATTCGAGGGCTTGAGCCTGCGCTACCCGTGTGTTGATGATCGCTCAGACCCGGCAAGGGCATTTGGGCGAGGGCTGCATGGATATCATCTTCATCGTCGGGATCGTGATCACTGTTGTCACGGGCTTCCCGGTCATCCTGCAGCTGCGAAGACAGCCCAAGGGTCTGCACATCATCTTCTTCACCGAGATGTGGGAGCGCTTCTCCTACTACGGCATGCGAACAATCCTGTTCGTCTACATGACCCAGCACTTCCTGTTTTCGGATGAGGCTGCGTCCGGCCAGTATGGCTCCTACACCTCGCTGGTTTACCTGCTGCCGCTGATCGGCGGCATGCTGGCTGACCGTTATCTCGGCACGACCAAGGCTGTGGCGTTCGGAGCGCTTCTGCTGGTGGCGGGCCACCTGACGATGGCGATCGAGCAGGAACCCGCGCGCAACGTGCTCGTCTATGAAGGGCAGCGCTACGACATCGCTGCCGAGGGCAGGCAGGACAAGCGCCAGGCGTGGGTCGTAATCGAAGGCCAGCGCTACGAGTTTGGCCCGGCCGAAGGCGGCATGGAGATCAAGGGCTACGCAGGCTCGCCCGCGCTCCCGAACATCATCCCGGTCGACGATCCGGAAACACCTGCTGTCGACGGCTATCAGATGCTCGTCGAGGGACAGCAGCCCTTCTACATGGGCGCGTTCTTCCTTGCCCTGTCGCTGATCATCATGGGGGTCGGCTTCCTGAAGGCTAACCTCGCCACGCAGGTCGGCCAGCTCTACACCAAGGACGATCCGCGCCGCGATGGCGGATTCTCGCTGTATTACTACGGGATCAACCTCGGCGCGTTCTGGGCGCAGGTCGGCTGCGCTTGGCTGGGTGCGGAGTTTGGCTGGGCATGGGGCTTTGGCGCTGCCGGCGTCGGCATGCTGTTTGGCTGGTTGGTGTTCGTGCGCCGCCGCATCCTGTTCTTCACGCCAGGCCCGGCCCAGCTTCCGGCCGAGCTTGGCCTGCCGCCCAATCCTGAGTTGCTGAAGAAGCCGCTCTTTGGCCCGATCAACCGCGAATGGCTGATCTATATCGTCGCCATCCTCAGCGTGGGCCTCGTCTGGCTGCTCGTTCAGCGCGAGCCGATCGTGAACACCGCGCTCACCATCGCGTCGTTCGGGATGCTGGCATTCTTTGTCTACTACATGATCACGAAGGCGACGCTCGCCGAGACGGGCAAGCTGATCCTCGCGATCATCCTCGTGCTGGCATCGGTGGTGTTCTTCACACTGTTCGAATTGGCAGGTTCTGCGCTGTCGCAATTCTCTGAACGGTCATCGCAGCTTTGCATCGCCGGCTCTTGCGTCACGTCCGGTCAGACGCAGAGCTTCAACGGCGCCTTCATCCTGATCTTCGCACCAATGTTCGCGGCGATGTGGACCTGGCTCGGACGACACAAGCGGGATCCTGGCGACGCCTTCAAGTTCGCGCTCGGGCTGATCCAGGTCGGCGCGGGCTTCCTCGTGCTTGTCTGGGGCATCCAGTATGCCGACGAAAGCTTCAAGGTTCCGCTGATCTTCCTCATCCTGCTCTATCTGCTGCACACGACGGGTGAGCTGTTCCTGTCGCCGGTCGGGCTTTCGGCAATGACCAAGCTGACGCCGGCGCCGATCGCTGCGACCATGATGGCGACATGGTATCTCGGCTCGTCCATCGCGCAGGCGGTGCAGGCGCAGATCACCAAGCTGACGGCGCAGGAAACTGTCGGCGGGCAGGTGCTCGATCCGGAACTTGCGCTGAAAACCTACGGCGAGGTGTTCACCAGTGTTGGCCTGTGGGGCATCGGCATCGGCGTGGCGCTTGGCATCGCCAGCCCGTTCCTGAACAAGCTGGCGCATCTGAAGGACAAGCCGAAAGACGGCGAAACGCCTGCGCCGCAGGCGGCCGAGTAATCGAAGCAGCATACAAAATGAAAGCGGCGCTCCGATGAGGAGCGCCGCTTTTGGTCTAAAGGCGAGGACTGACTAGACGTTCGCGCCGCCCACGGTGATCTTGTCGATCCGCAGGGAAGGCTGGCCCACGCCCACCGGCACGGACTGGCCGCCCTTGCCGCAGGTGCCGACGCCATCGTCCATCGCGAAGTCGTTTCCGACCATCGAGATGTTGTTCATCACGGTCGGGCCGTGGCCGATCAGCGTGGCGTTCTTCACGGGCGCGCCCACTTTGCCGTTCTCGACAAGGTAGGCTTCGGTGCACTGGAACACGAACTGGCCGTTGGTGATGTCCACCTGGCCGCCGCCAAAATCGACGGCCCAGATGCCCTTCTTGATCGAGCGCACGATCTCTTCGGGATCATGCGTGCCGCCCGTCATGAAGGTGTTCGTCATGCGTGGCATAGGCGTCGAGGCATAACTTTCGCGGCGGCCATTGCCCGTCGCCGGCACGCCCATCAAGCGCGAGTTCAGGCGATCCTGCATGTAGCCGACCAGTCGCCCGTCCTCGACCAGCACCGTGCGCTGCGTCTGCGTGCCCTCATCGTCGAACGACAGCGAGCCGCGACGGTTGGCGATCGTGCCGTCGTCCACGATGGTCACGCCCTTGGCCATCACCTGCTCGCCGATGCGATTGGAATAGACCGACGAGCCCTTGCGGTTGAAGTCGCCTTCGAGTCCATGGCCCACGGCTTCATGCAGCAGTACGCCCGTCCAGCCCGGCCCGAGGGCCACTTCCATCTCGCCGGCAGGGGCAGGGATGGCTTCGAGATTGATCTCCGCCTTGCGCAGAGCGCGCTCCGCCAGACCCTTCCAGCGATCCGGCTGGATCCATTCCTCATATCCGGCGCGACCGCCCGCGCCTGCCGATCCGGTTTCACGGCGGCCATCCTTCTCGAGCGTCACGGCGATGTTCACGCGCACCAGTGGGCGCGCCTCGGCGACACTGGCGCCGCCGGCGCGGATGATTTCCACAGCTGTACGCGAGCCCGCCAGCGACACCGACACCTGCACCACGCGCGGATCGCGCGCCCGGCACCAGGCGTCGATCTCGGCGAGCAGGCCGGTCTTGGTCACGAAGTCGGGGGAGGCGGTGGGGTCGATGTCGGCGTAGAGCCGACGATTCGTGGGCGTTGGCCCAAGGGCGAGCGAACCCGTCCGGCCGCGTTTTGCCGCTGATGCGGAGGTTCCCGCGCGCCGCAGCGCCGCTTCGGAAATCTCGCTGGCGTGAGCGTAACCCGTGGTTTCGCCGGACACGACCCGCAGGCCGAAACCCTGTCCACTGTCGTAGGAGGCCGACTTCAGTCTCCCGTCATCGAACAGGAAGCTCTCGGAGCGGACGGATTCGGCATAGATTTCGCCGTCCTCGGCGCCATCCAGCGCTTCGTCCAGGATGGAGGCGGCTTTTGAAATGCCAATTCCCGCCTCTTCCATCAGGCTACGGTCGGTCATGGCGCACTTCTCCGGAAAAGTCGGACACTTTCCCTAGATAGGGGCGCGTCGTGGGCTCTGACAACGCAATCGCAGCCCGAGTTCAGCTTCCCGATGCGGGAACAACAGCAAACCGGCTCATCTGGGCTTCGGCCTGCTTGAAGGTTGGCTCCAGTGTCAGCGCCATCCGGAAGTCCTCATAGGCTTTCTGGATATCGCCAAGCTTCTCGTGGGTCAGGCCCCGGTTGTAGTGGCCGATAGCCCGAGCGTTTACCGACTCGGAGCTCACCCCTTCGTTGAGGGCGACGAGGGCCTCCGGATACCGCCTCAGATTGTAGTAGGCGGCTCCGAGATTGACCTTCGCTTCCTTAAGGTCAGGCAGCAGGTTCAGGCTCTTCTGATAGTCCCACATCGCCTTGGTGTTATTGCCTGCTCGCATGTGCAGGATGCCGCGATTGGTGTGAGTCGCCGCCTTGTCGCGGCGGTTCATCCGTTCCTGCTCCAACGCCAGATTGCAGATTTCCATGGCCTGAATGGACGGAATCCGTCCCGTTTCCGCGGCTTCGTAGCAGGCTTGGCCCAGCCCGCCGCCGATCACTGTCACCGCTCCCTGAGCCATTGCAGCAGAGGGCGCTGCCAGGGTGACGCAGATTGCCGAAATCCCCAATCGAAACCGGGTCCTCATCTTTTCAACTCCTTGAGCCTCTGGTAGCGACCACGCGCCATCCAATCGAATCGGCTCGCCTGCGACACTATGCGTCCCGGCGAGGAGAAGCGTGGTGGTGGCGGCGGGTATCGTATCACGGTAAAGCCGCGAACTCACGCATCTGGCTGGAGGCTGTGGACAATATGCTGAGAGGGGCTTGGAAACTCTGGGCGCTCGGCGCGGCCAGCCTCGCGGCTGCCGGGTCGGCTTGGGCGGCGCCCACACCTGGCGGAATTGATTTCCAGCCAGCAGTCACCGAGACGGCGGAGCGCGTGCACGCGTTCCATAACGAGGTGCTGATCATCATCGCGGTGATCACGGCCTTCGTTACCGCGCTGCTGATCTGGGTGATGATCCGGTACAACCGGAAGGCAAACCCGACGCCGAAGAAATTCAGCCACAACACAGTGATCGAGATCATCTGGACCGTGGTGCCAGTGCTGATCCTTGTCTGGATCGCCAAGGGCTCGTTCCCGCTGCTCTACGAACAGGACGTGATGTTCAACGGCGAACAGGTCGCCGAAGAGCAGGTCGTGGACATCAAGGTCTACGGCAACATGTGGTACTGGGATTACACGTATAACCAGAACACGGAAAAAGAGTTCGTCGTAGAGAGCCGCATGCTGCGTCCGGGAGACGAGACCCGTCCGCTGGTGCCGGCGCGTGGCGACATCAACAAGCTTTCGGTCGACAATCCGATGGTCGCCCCGGCTGGCCGTCACGTCCGTCTGAAGATCACCGCGCGTGACGTCATTCACGCCTGGGCCATGCCCCAGTTCACGCTCAAGGTTGACGCCGTTCCCGGTCGCCTGAACCAGCTCTGGTTCAAGGTTGACCAGCCCGGCATCTACTACGGCCAGTGCTCGGAACTGTGCGGCAAGGATCACTCCAACATGCCGATCGAGCTGTGGATCCTTCCGCAGCAACAGTACGATGCATGGCTGGCCGCCGCGCAAGCTGACCCCACGAAGGGTGGCCGCGCCTATCTGGATAGCCTGCCGCGTCCCGGCGCGACGCAAGTCGCTTCGGCGCAATAGGTTCAGGGAGCCGTTCGATGTCGAGCGATGCAAAACACGCGGCGGATCATGCTCATGACCACGGTCATGGCCACGGTCACGCTCATGACGACCACGCCCACGATCACCACGATCCGAAGTGGTACAGCCCTGCGCGTTGGTTGTTTTCGACCAACCACAAGGACATCGGTACGCTGTACCTGATCTTCGCCATGATGGCGGGTATCATCGGCTTCGTGTTCTCGGGCTTCATGCGCGCCGAACTCGCCGAGCCTGGCCTGCAGCTGTTCAACGGAACGGCCTTCGGCGGCTTCTTCGGCACCGAGCACAACTACAACGTCATCACGACGATGCACGGCCTGATCATGATCTTCTTCATGGTCATGCCGGCGCTCATCGGCGGCTTCGGCAACTGGTTCGTTCCGCTCATGATTGGCGCGCCTGACATGGCGATGCCGCGCATGAACAACATCTCGTTCTGGCTGCTGCCGGTTTCGTTCGTTCTGCTGCTCCTGTCGATGTTCGTTCCGGGTCCTCCGGGCGACACGGGCTTCGGCGGCGGCTGGGTTCTGTATCCGCCGCTTTCGGGCACGACGGGTCACCCCGGCCTTGCCATGGACCTCGTGATCTTCTCGCTGCACATCGCGGGTATCTCGTCGATCCTCGGCGCCATCAACTTCATCGTCACTATCCTCAACATGCGCGCTCCGGGCATGACGCTGCACAAGATGCCGCTGTTTGCCTGGTCGGTGCTGGTGACTGCCTTCCTGCTGGTGCTCGCGCTCCCGGTTCTCGCCGGCGCTCTGACCATGCTGCTGACTGACCGCAACTTCGGCTCGAAGTTCTTCGAAGTCGCAGGCGGCGGCGACCCGATCATGTTCCAGCACTTGTTCTGGTTCTTCGGTCACCCCGAAGTGTACATCATGATCCTGCCGGGCTTCGGCATCGTCAGCCACGTCATCTCGACCTTCTCGCGCAAGCCGGTTTTCGGCTATCTCGCTATGGCCTACGCCATGGTCGCCATCGGCTTCATCGGCTTCATCGTGTGGGCGCACCACATGTACACGGTCGGCATGTCGGTTGACCTCAAGGCCTACTTTGTGGCCGCCACGATGGTCATCGCGGTTCCGACAGGGGTGAAGATCTTCTCATGGATCGCCACGATGTGGGGCGGCTCGATCGAGTTCAAGGTTCCGATGCTCTGGGCGATCGGCTTCATCTTCCTGTTCACGGTGGGTGGCGTCACGGGTGTCGTCCTGGCGAACGCCGGCGTCGACCATGCCCTGCACGACACCTACTACGTCGTCGCGCACTTCCACTACGTGCTGTCGCTCGGCGCTGTGTTCACGCTCTTCTGCGGCTGGTATTACTGGTTCGAGAAGATGTGGGGCATCAAGTACAACGGCTTCATCGCCGGTCTGCACTTCTGGCTCATGTTCATTGGTTCGAACCTGATCTTCTTCCCGCAGCACTTCCTCGGCCTGCAGGGCATGCCGCGCCGCTACGTCGACTACGCCGACGCTTTCCGCGAATGGCACCACTGGTCGACCAACGGCTACTGGCTCACGGCGATCGCCACGATCGTGTTCTTCATCGGCATTCTCGAGGCGGTTGTCCGTCGCCGGAAAGCCACGAGCGGCAATCCCTGGGGTGAGGGCGCCACAACGCTTGAGTGGACGCTGTCCTCTCCGCCGCCGTTCCACCAGTACAACGACCTTCCGCGGGTCAGGTAACAAGGTGTGATGCAGCCCGGACCACATGGTCCGGGCTGCACCGCAAAACACGATGTCCGAAGCGAGCCTCGTCAGCACACCGTCCGCGACCGCCTCGGCGAGCGCGATGGACTATGTGCGCCTGATGAAGCCGAAGGTGATGTCGCTTGTCGTCTTCACGGCTTTCGTCGGTCTGATCGCCGCTCCGGTCGCGATGAGCCCCGTTGCCGCTGTGTGCGCCGTCCTCGCGGTTGCGCTTGGGTCTGGCGCTGCTGGCGCGCTCAACATGTGGTACGATAGCGATATCGACGCGCTGATGGCTCGCACGGTGTCGCGTCCGGTTCCGGCCGGTCTCGTTCGCCGCGAAGACGCTTTTGGCTTCGGCATGATCATGTCGGTGCTGTCGGTCACGCTGATGGCGCTGGCCGCCACCCCGCTGGCGGCCGCGTTGCTGGCTTTCTCGATCTTCTTCTACGTGGTCGTCTACACGATGTGGCTCAAGCGCTCGACGGCGCAGAACATCGTCATTGGCGGCGCTGCGGGCGCCTTCCCTCCGGTGATCGGCTGGGCAGCCGCCACGGGCGAAGCGTCGATCGACGCCTGGCTCATGTTCGGCCTGATCTTTCTCTGGACCCCGCCGCACTTCTGGGCCCTGTCGCTGTGGACCTCGAAAGAGTACGCACGCGCTGGCGTTCCCATGCTTCCGGTGACGCGCGGCTCCAAGGAAACGCGGCTTCAGATTCTGATCTACACACTCATCGTCGCGCCATTTGGCGTGGCCCCGGCCTTCACGGGTCTTGGCGGCATCATCTATCTCGTGGTCGCTGCCGCGGGTGGTATCGCTTTCCTCTACTACGCGGTGAAAGTGTTCCTCAGCCGGGCAGGGGATGCTGATGCGCCGGCAGACATGCGCCACGCCAAGGCGCTGTT
>JAVBYB010000496.1 GCA_030824255.1 bacterium | reverse complement strand
GTGGTTCAGCGCCACGATCACTGGCAGGCCATAGCCTTTCAGGTTCTCGATATGCCGCTGCACGTTCACCGCCCCGCGCTGCAGCGCCTCGATATCTTCCCTGCCAAGCTCGCCTTTCGGCACGCCGCCATTCATCTTCATCGAACGGATCGTCGCCACCAGAACCGCCATGCGTGGGCGTAGGCCGGCCAGCCGGCATTTGATGTCGAAGAATTTCTGCGCGCCCAGGTCCGCCCCGAACCCCGCCTCCGTCACAACGATATCGCCCAGCTTCAGCGCCGCCCGCGTCGCCGTCACGGAGTTGCAGCCATGCGCGATGTTGGCGAACGGGCCGAGGTGAACAATCGCCGGCGTGTTCTCCATCGTCTGCACCAGGTTCGGCAGCAGCGCATCCTTCAGCAGCACAGCCATCGCGCCATCGGCTTTCAGGTCGCCCGCCGTCACCGGCTTCCGCTCGCGCGTCTCCGCCACGATGATCTTCGCCAGCCGCGCCTTGAGATCCGCCAGATCATTCGCGAGGCAAAGGATCGCCATCACTTCGGATGCGACCGTGATATCGAACCCGCCTTCGCCCGGCATGCCGTTCGCCACGCCGCCAAGGCCCGTCACCACACTGCGCAGATTGCGGTCATTCACGTCGAGCGCCCGCCGCCAGCGGATGCGCCGCACATCGATGCCCAGCGCATTGCCCCAGTGGATGTGATTGTCCAGCATCGCCGCCAGCAGGTTGTGTGCCGCCGTGATCGCGTGGAAGTCGCCGGTGAAGTGCAGGTTGATGTCGTCCATCGGCACGACCTGCGCCATCCCGCCGCCCGTGGCGCCGCCCTTCTGCCCGAAGCACGGCCCCAGCGAAGGCTCGCGCAGCGCAATAACGGCGCGCTTCCCGATCCGCGTCAGCGCATCGCCCAGCCCCACCGTCGTCGTGGTCTTGCCTTCGCCCGCCGGCGTCGGGTTCATCGCCGTCACCAGCACGAGGTCGCCATCCGGCTTGCCCGCCAGCGACTTCAGATATGCCGCCGAAATCTTCGCTTTCGTATGTCCGTACGGGATCAGCGCGTCCGCCCCGATGCCAAGGGCCTCGCCGATCGCATTGACCGGCAAAAGGCGCGCGCGCCGCGCAATCTCGACATCGCTGTCCATGGAAACCCCTGTTTGCTGACGCGATCTAAGCGGGCAGGGCAGGAGCTGTCACGCCTTTGCAGCCCCATCTGCACAAGCCATTTTTCCTGCCGCCTTTGCGCCGCATTGAAAGACGCTACTTTGACCGGGTCACGTGGAGTTCCCGATGAAGCTCGTTTCGGTCCTGTTCGCCGCCAGCGTCCTGGCCCTGTCCGCCTGTGCGACCGCTCCGGCGGCGCCAGCCAGCCACGCCACGCTGCAGGAAGCCGCCAACCTGATGGTGTCCATCACCCAGCATGGCGAAGGCGCCAACATCCCGGATCTCGAGGCCCAGCTTGACGCACAGGCCGCCGCCAACCCCAGCGACCCCTTCGTCCTGAAGCTCGTCGCCCAGTCCCGCCGCGCCCTGTCCGATTATTCGCAGATCCGCGAAGAGCGCGTCCGCCTCCGCCACACCGCGCTGGCAGAGTACGACCGCGCCATCGCACTGGCGAAGCCCGACCTCACCTCCCGCGTCGTCACGCTCAACGGCCAGGACACCGAGATCGACCTGAAGGATCTCCCCGACCTCCGCGCCCAGATGCTCCACCAGGTCCAGACGGATCGGTAAATGGACCGCCGAGTTCCCGCCGGGCACATCGGCCGAACGCCGATCAAAAGCAGGCAGGATCACTGCCGATTACGATCGCGCACGCTGATGATGACGCCATAGACGGTGATCCAGAGAACAATCACCCCGATGCCAACCATCGCCATGATCAAGAGCCGGATGAGCAGGTGTGCGGGTTGCGCAAACTCTCCGACCAGAAAAGCCAGACCAAAGCCGCTGCCCAGCAGGACGGCTCCAATTCCAAGAAGAATAAATGTGCCTTTCGGAATCATTCGCTATGCTCCCAAGCGGATATCCGATCAAATCTCCCCCGCCTTCGCCATCCGCTGCAGCTCCCGCCCGATCACCATCTGCTGGATCTGCGTCGTGCCCTCGTACAGCCGCAGGATGCGCACATCGCGATAGAAGCGCTCCACCGCATAGTCCGCGATGTAGCCCGCCCCGCCATGCACCTGCACCGCGCGGTCGGCCACGCGGCCCACCATCTCCGTGCACCACATCTTGGTCGCCGCCGCGATCAGCGTGGTCTTTTCCTTCGCGTCGTATTTCCGCACGCCATCCATCACCATCGCGCGCCCCGCCGCAGCTTCTGCATATGAGTCCGCGATCATCCCCATCACCAGCTGGTGCTCGATGATCGGCTTGCCGAACTGTTTCCGCTCGGCCGCGTACCGCACCATCTCCTCCACCAGCCGCTCCGCAATGCCGACACTCAGCGCCGAGATATGCAGCCGCCCGCGATCGAGCACGCTCATCGCCACCTTCATGCCTTCGCCTTCTTCCCCCAGCCGCGACGTGATCGGCACGCGCGCATCCTCAAAGATCACGTCGCAGACATTCGCGCCCTGCTGGCCCATCTTCTTCTCGGGCTTGCCGATGGTGACGCCCGCCGTGTCCCGCTCCACGATGAAAGCCGACAGCCCCTTCGGCCCCGGCGTGTTCTGGTCCGTCCGCGCCATCACGGTGAAGATCGTCGCCTTGTCGGCATTGGTGATGTAGCGCTTCGACCCGTTCAGCACGTAGTGGTTCCCGTCCCGAACCGCGCGCGTCTTCGCCGATCCCGCGTCCGACCCCGCATCCGGCTCCGTCAGTGCAAAGCTCGCAATCGCCTCGCCGGTCGCCAGCTTCGGCAGCCACTGCTGCTTCTGTTCTTCCGAGCCGAACATCACGATGCCCTGGCTGCCGATCCCCACATTGGTCCCGAACGTCGACCGGAAGGCAGGCGAGGTGCGCCCCATCTCCAGGATCACCAGCGCCTCTTCCTCCATGGTGAGGCCGAGCCCGCCATACTCTTCCGCGATCGAAAGCCCGAACAGGCCGAGATCGCGCATCTCCTGCACGATCTTCTCCGGGATCGCATTCGTCTCCGACACCAGCTGCTCGTTCGGCCGGCAAACCTCGTTGACGAACCGGCGCACCGTTTCAATCAGCTGCTGCCGCGTCTCCAGATCGAGCGCCATGTGTCTCTCCCGTTTTGTCTATGCAATCGCGCTGCGTCTCTCGCATGTGCGAGACCGCTTTATCAACACCGCGCCCAACGGTTTCCATGCAGCGCCGCAATTCACGATGCCGCCAGTTCCGGCGCCAGGCGTGTGCTTCAAGCGCTAGTTCAGCGTATCCATGATCCGCGCGAGCCCCGCCTGCATCTCCTCCACATGCACCATGTAGGAAACGAGCTTGCCCAGCAGCTCCTCCGACAGCCCGGCCGCATCGTCGGACTCGATCAGGGCCGCGCCCAGCCGGCGCGCAGCCTTCAGGCGCGCATCGACAAAACTGGCCGTGCTCTTGATGCTCTTCATCGTTTTCTCGGGGTCGAGGCTGGAATCCGCATTCCCCATATCCAGGATCAGGTTGTTGTAGGCGTATTCCCCCGGCGAGTACTCATCGACGAACGCCTGGAACTTGTCCTTCGCCCGCGTTTCCAGCGCGGCATACGCCTGTCCATCCTTCACATCAGCCGCCTTCGCCGCGAGCGCCGGCGTCATGCGCCCGGCGAGATAGGCTTGCGCTTTCGCCTCCGCTTCATGATCGACCAGCAGCATGATGTGCACGGCGTCCGCATCGCCCTTGCGGCCCATCGCGTCCAGCACCGGCACGATCGCAGCTCTCACGGCAAAATTCTTCGGATCGACCGCGAACGCCGCATCGAGATCGTTGAACGCCGGCTGGTATTGCTTGAGATTGTAGTACGCCAACGCCCGTCCCTGCAGGGCGGAGATGTCCTTCGGGCTGGACGCCAGAAAGCGCGTCAGGTCCTGTACCGCCTGCGCGTTGCGTCCCAGCTGCGCATAGGCATCGCCGCGTTGCGCATAGAACCGCATGTCGTTGGGGTCGAGCGCGATGGCCGCCGTCAGCTCCGTCGCCGCCTCGCTATAGCCCTTGCCGCGCACAAACAGGATCGCCCGCACGAAATGCGCTCCGGCCAGTTTCGGATCGGCCCGAAGCGCAATCGTCGCATGTGACCATGCCAGCCCAGATAACTGCCCAATCCCCAGATTGGTCAGCGCCCGCGCGCGCAGCAGGTGCGCCTGCGCATTGTCCGGCTCCAGCATCAGCACGCGGCTGGCGAGATAGGCGGCCCGCACGCGCTTGTCGCGGCCGGCATCATTGCTCATGTCGATCGCCTGGCCCTCGGCCAGCATCATCGCGGCTGTCGGCTGCTGCAGCGCCTGCAGGCGCGCAGCATATGTCTTCCCGCCATCCTGCAGGTTCTGCAGCTGGATGCGATGCACCAGCGCATGACGCTTCAGATTGTTGTCCCGGTCTTCGAGCTTCAGCCGTTCGGTGAGCGCGCCAACATGCTTCGGCTCGCACATCAGCACGCGGGTCAACTCGCGATAGCCCTCATACGTCTTCCAGTCGTCTGCCGTCGCGGCGGCGCTGCGCACCCGGTCGTCCAGCGACCCCCACGCCCAGCTACAGCCGTCGAACACGCGCTCATTGAACATGCGAACGGAATAGGCGCCGCCAAGATCCGCCTTGAGGAAGTCCGCGCGCGCTTCAGTCTTCTTGCCTGCGCGCGCATAACACTCGCCGCGTTTCAGCCACGCCTGTTGCGAGGCGCCGCTGATCTCCAGGGCGCGTGTGAGATAGGCGATGCAGGCCGCGTCGTCCTCCGCATAGAACGCATTCATTCCGGCGTTGTACTGCACGGCCTCTTCGTTCGGCCGCCGGCTGGCCGCTTTTGCATAGTAGGGCAGGGCAAGGTTCACATAACCTTCGGCGCTCAGCTTCTCTGCAAGGAAGTAGTTCGCCACCGGTTCGTCGGCACGAAAGGCGAGGATGTCGAGATAGACGTGATCCGGCTGTCCCCCGCCATGGTAGAAGGCCAGCTGGTTCGTCACGATCGGATCGTCCGGGAGGAGCATCTGGGTCAGGCGCAGCGCCTGCTTGATGTTCGCAGCCGGCTCCCGGCGCTCGAACACCGCTATCTGCTCATCGACCCACGCCGCGCTCTTGGCGATCGCTTCATCGGGCTCCCAGCCTGCCGGCGTCGGCTGTATCTGCGCCATGGCGCCTGTCGCCAGCGCTGCCGCCAGGGCTGCCGTCAGGGCGCCCGCAGCCATCCATCGAACCAGAAACAGCATGACAGTCCCGCGCCCCGCATTGAGCCCACAGCTCTAGCTGCGTCGCCGCCGCGCAACAACAACATGAAGCATTTGCGGGGCTCAAAAACAGAACGCCCCGCATCTTGCGATGCAGGGCGTTCCATCCGTCGGGAAATGCCGTCGGACTCTGAAACTACATCGCGCCTTGCGTCCCCGCGGGCGGCGCGGTGTAAGACCCCTGGATATTGGTTTTCGCCGTCAGGGGATTGCCGATGTCCAGGTAGCTGTTGTTCTGCTCGGTGTATTGCGGCCAGTCGATCAGGCCTTCGACGCTCGGATCGCCCGTTTTCGCAAACTGCGCCCACACCTGCGCCGTCTCGGAGGCGACCTTCAGGTCGACATCGTCGCTTGCCGGCACAGCGTTCGAGCATCCGCCGCCGCCTGCAAGAAACAGCGTCGTCGGCGAGGACAGGCCAAGCGGCGCCGCGCCGAACACATAAGTCAGCTCAAGGCCATGGAAGGCGACGCAGCCTTGCTCGTTCTTCCAGCCAACCGGCAGGTGCGTGAAATTGTAGACGAAGGTCGGCGTGCCGGTCTTCGCATGCATGTTCGCCATCTCGGGCACGGATGTCTTCAGCGAGGATTCGCCAGCATTCGCCCCAACGATCAGCGGAACCTTGCGCTGCTCGCCCGCCTTGAACATCTCGTTGATCGGCTTCGGGATGACATTGCCGTCGATGGCGGGGCTGGCGCGGAAGCCGACCTCCTCCTTGGCGGAAGCTTCCTGGATCTGCTCCCAGCTGATGGCGCGCAGTTGCGCAAGCGCATCCGCGCCATCAGTGACGCCGACTGCCGCCGCCAGTTTCACGCCGAGCGCTTCGGCGTCTGCGAGTTTGAGCGAGCGGTCGGCGGTCGCGAGGGCCGAACCGCTTTCGACGATGGCCTTGTGGAACAGGCCGTCGGTGAGCGGGGACGCCATCTGCGAGATCACTTTGGAGCCGCCGCCGGATTCGCCGAAAATGGTGACGTTGGCGGGGTCGCCGCCAAAGGCCGCGATGTTGTCGCGGATCCACTCAAGTGAGGCCTTGAGATCAAGCGTGCCGAAATTCCCCGAGCCGGCGCCCTCCGCCGTGATGGCAGGATGCGCGAGATAGCCCATGGGGCCGAGGCGGCTGTTCACGGTCACGACCACGACGCCCTTGTTGGGCAGGCCGGGGTGATTGTACGTCGGCGATGCGCTGGCGCCCGATGTGAGGCCGCCGCCGTGGAAGAAGACCATGACAGGCTGCTTTGCGTCCGCCGTCTTCGCCGCGGTGACGACGTTGAGGTAAAGGCAGTCCTCGCTCGTTTCAGTTCCCGCGCCCATCGTGCTCTGGCCTTGCGGGCAGCGATCGGACCATTCGGTTGCATCGCGCTCGCCTTCCCATGCGACGGCGGGTTGCGGCGGCTTCCAGCGCAGGTCGCCCACGGGCGGCGCAGCGTAGGGAATGCCGCGATAGATCATCGCCGTCAGGCCAATGTCTGTCACGGTCTCGCCGCGCACGGCGCCTGCCTTGGTCTGGACCACGTCACTGATGGCGCTCGCCGCCGGCGCCGTCTCCTCCGTCGCGGTCGGCGCTGCGGGGCTGCATGCCGACAGGGCCAGCACAATGCCCACGAGCGGCGTGGCGAACTTGATCATCTCTCTCTCCCTAACCAGTCAGACTTGTCTGTTTGTGCCGACCGTATCGTGAACCCCTCCAAAGCGCCACAGCCTGTCGCTGCCTGCCGCGCGCGTAAAACAAAAACCCCGCACCTTGCGGTGCGGGGCAAAGGAAGGCGGGATGGTCTGGAAAGGCAGCCCGCCGGAATTTTCAGAACACGAAAGGCGCTACTTGATCCTGATCGTCGCCGTGCCCGAGGGGCTGGTGACCTCGAAGGAGTCTCCGGATTTCTTGCCGGCCGGATAAGCCACGCAGGTGTCCGTCGGCTCAAAATTTGAATAGGTGCAAAGCTTCTCGCCATCGATGCGCCACTTGCCCGTAACCGCGCCGTCCAGGGCGGTAAACGAGCCATCCGGCTTGTAGATGACGTCCACGTCCATGCCGCCCGCGCTCAGCACGATACCCTTGGTCGTCACTTCCTGCAGGGTCGTTGCGCCCTGCGCGAAAGCGGGCGCGGCCATCGTCAGGGCAAGTGCTGCGATCAGGATTCTTTTCATGGCAGGTCTTGGTCCCGTTCTCGTCGTCCACGCCCAACCGCGCGGCGAGGGATACCTAGCAGTTTCGCTTTTCGTGGCAAACCCGCACGTGCAGATGGCGCTGCGATTACTTCGCCGTCACGCAGGCCGGTTCGGGGCGGGCAGGCTCAAGGCGTGACATCGGCCAGGCTTCCGCAGGGGGCAGGCTGGCGCGCATCGGCCAGATACGTGGCGAACAGATGTAAGTCACGCCATCCTCGGCAAAGCGCCTTGCCTGCTCGACAGGGATGTCACCCTCGACGCCCACCATGACGCCATGCGACTTCGCCTGTTCGACAGCCGCAGAGACGCGCGCGAAAACCTCGCCCTGAGTCGATGGCTGTTCCAGCGCCCGCTTCGGTATTGCAAAGCCGATCGCTGCCGGTTGCAGGCGCAGCACCGTGCCGATATCCGGCTCCATCCAGTTGAGTCCGATGGCGGCGCGCGCGACATGCGGCCGGATCGAACGCAGGATGTCTTCCAGATAGATGCGCGGATAGCCGGGCTCGACGCAGCTTACCCGCAGGACGCGATAATGCGCCATCTTCCGGTCGAACCGCGCCATCGCCTGCACCAGCCGCGCCAGGCCCTGCTGGTTGTTGAGGCTGGAGACATGCACTGCCACTCCCACCAGCGATCGTCCCTCGCCCGCGAACAGCTCACGCATCGCCGCTTCGGAGGCGTTGAGCTTCCGCTCGTCCATCTCGACATGGCGATGGCTCTGATTGTCCCAGTCCAGCGGCCGCTTCGTGGCTGCATCCACCGGCGTGATGAAATGCGTCGCCAGCGCCCCGCGCCGTGCATCCCACACAGGCGTCCATCCCATGATCACATCGCCCGGCGCGCGCGTGGTCTGCGGAATGGAATCGCGCGTCGCCGAAATCATCGCGCCGAACGCCTGCACGAATTCCTCGACGCTCATCGAATGGTGCTGCGCCTCGATCTTGATGGCGTCGAGATCCGGCTCGCCAAGGAAGAAGGCGTTAAGGTCCTTCGAGATGCGCTGCGCCGCCAGGTCGGCCAGCACGCCCGTGAACGATCCGAAGACCAGCAGGAATCCGTCCGCTCCGGCCACCAGCACGTCTTCCGGCGCGATCCTGCGCGAAATGAAATGCCGCGCCACCTGCGCCACGCGCTCGCGTTTCTCGTTCCAGCGCGCGCCATAGCGTTCGCGGATCTGGGCGATCCCCACGAACTGGAACTGCGCCACGTCCAGCGTCGTCCGCCCGTTGGCGAGACGCCGGATACGCTCGGCGAGGTTCAGCCCGCCCGGCGTTTCGTTCTCTGTGTCGATCCTGCTCATGCGACAGTCACCTGCCGTCCACCCTGCGCGGGAGAATGCAGGGCAGGGCGTGGGAATTCATTTAAATCGTTTTGTGAAATTCGCCGGATTGCCGCCCCCGCGTCCTTGCAAGTCGTGTAAATCAAGCAATGTTGCCGTGGGGGTAGTGGTGCAGAGGAATTCTGGGATGACCGTCGCCGTGCGGACTGGCCTCCTGTCGGCGC
>JAVBYB010000045.1 GCA_030824255.1 bacterium | reverse complement strand
AAGTCCTGCGGCGAGCATCAGCTCCCACGCGCTCGCCGTTCCGGGCAGGGCGAGGTCCTGCGCCTGCTGCGGCTTGTCCTGCGTGGCGCGGGCGTTGATCTTCTGCATCACCGCATCCGGCAGGCGATCAAACCGCAGCGCCCTTGCTTCCGCGTCCGCACCGAACACGCCGCCAAAATCCCAGCCCTTGGGCAACATGCTCGCGATCTCGCGCGTCTCCAGCCGCTCCCCCGCCGGACGCGCCGGCGTCTTGTCGACGGCCACGAGACTTGTGAGCCGCGAGACAAGATGGAAATCCAGCGCTGTCTGAAGCACGCCGGTGTCGACCTCCTCCAGGCTCATGCCGGAATAGCGGCTCTCCTCGAAGCCCGCGATCCTGGCGCGACCCCACAGCTGCGACACGCCCTTCGCCTGCGCCGCATCCGCCAGCGAGAAGGTCTGGCTCCATGCCGCGCCATTCAGCTTGCCGGAAAGCGTGAGATCGCCTTTGAGATCGCTTGCCCGCATCACCACCGTTACAGGCTCGCCCGCATAGAGATCGGGCAGCGGCGAGGGATAGGCGTCGGCTGCCCCCGCAGGCATTCGGGCGACAAGGTCCGTCATCACCGGGGTCTCGAGCGCCGCGAACAGTTTCGCCGATTGCGCGGCAACTTTCGTGACGTCGTCCATATAGGTGAACGTGCCGCGCCCCTGCCGCGCCGCGCGCGTCATGAAGTAACCGTTCGGCGCCGAGCCGATGCCCACGGTGAACAGGCGCGAACGGCCAAGCCCCGTGCTGATCGCGCTGAACAACTCGTCCTCATTGCCGATCGCGCCATCGGTGATGAACACGACCTGCCGCACTTCCTCCGTGTTCGCCTTGTCGTTGTCGATCAGCGCCGCCCGCAGCGCCGGCAACATTTCCGTGCCCCCATTGGCCTCCAGGCTTGCGACGAACCGCTTCGCCCGCGCCAGATTCTGGTCATTCGCCGGCACAGCCGCCGTGAACAGCATGTCCATCGTGTCGTCAAAGCGAATGACGTTGAATTCGTCGCTCGGCTGCAGGCGGTCGAGCGCCATCAGCAGCCCGGCCTTCGCCTGGTCAATGCTCTCGCCCGACATCGAGCCCGAATTGTCGATCACGAAGATCGTCTCGCGGTCGCGGCGTTGCGCCTGCGTGCGGATCGCCGGCGGGTTCACAACGGCAAGGAGATAGTCCTCGCCATTGCGCGTCTCGCGGAAGAGGCTCGCCGTCGGCGCCTTCGCAGGCTCCGGCTTCCAGCTCAGCACAAAGTCTCGGTCCGCCGGAACGTCGCCATCCTGCAGCGTGATGCGCGCCGTGTCCGCATCGACGCGGTTCACGGTGAGGCCATGGCTCTGGCTGGCAATGTCCGCCAGCGGCGCGCCTGCCTCCAGCGAGATATTGAAATTGACCGGCAGGCGTAGCCCTTCCACACCCTCCGGCTCATGCGCCGGATGCAGCACGGGCGGCGTGATGCGGTCGCGATCCGGCACGGGATCATTGACGGATATGGCCCGGCCGTCGCGGCTGGCCGTCAGGCCAAATGTCGGCTTCGGATTGTAGCGTGGCGCGATCACCAGCGGGAAACGCGTCGACCAGACGCCATTATCGAGCCGCGCCTTGTCCTGATACTCGATCTGGATCGCCACCGTCTCGCCCGGTCCGATATTGGCCAGCGACGTGGTGAAAAGATTGGGCCGTTCCTCCTCGACAAGGCCCGCGCGCTGGCCGCTGGCGGCGGCCTGCTCATAGATGATGCGCGCTTCCTGCCGCTCCTTGATGTCGCCTTCGATGAACCGGTCGCCGATCACGATCTTCAGCGCGTCGACGGCGGCGTCGTCGGGCAGGGGAAAGGCATAGACGCCCTTGACCCATTTATCGGTAGGGTTGGTGAAGCGCTGCGTCAGCCGCGTTCGGATCACGGGCCCGGCAATGTCCATCTTCACGTCGGCGGCGACCAGTGGCGCCTCGACATAACATCCGGGCGTTGATGACTGCAGCAGCAGTGAACCGGAGGATACCTCCATCTTGCTGACGGTCCCGTCCTGCGCGAAGGCGTGTGGCGTCAACAAGAGAGGTGTAAGGCACGTGGCAGCAAGCAGCGCGCCGGCCAGAGCGGGGCGCGTGTGCGAAACGTAGGTTGTGAGGGTGCTCATCTGTTCCATCGGGGGTCATCCCAGCCCCTTCGATGGACACACACCACACTGCGAGCGCGTCGGCCGTTTGCTTGCGCGATGACGTTATAACGGCGACTGCGGCTGCGCTGCGGCGGCGCGCGTTGGAAATGTGGCGCGCGACTCCCATGTCGAGGTTGTGCTAGCCATCGGGCAAGCTAGTTTCCAATCGGAAACGCAGACGTTTCTGTGAACGAGAGAAAGCCGTGCAACGCCTTCTGACCCGTTATGCCATAGGTCTTGCCGTGCTTGCGGTCGCCGCCTGTTCCACGCCCGCTGAAGAGGTTCAGTCCGCAGTGCCACCATCCGCTCCCGCCGCGCCATCGGTTGCTGCGATTTCGCCCGATAGATTGACGCCGGAAGCCGTGAAGGCGGCCGACGATTTTCTCTGGCTGGAGGAAGTGAACGGCCAGCGCGCCATGCGCTGGATCGCCGACCAGAACAGGAAGACGGAAGCAGTTCTGAAGGGCGACACGCGTTACGAAGCATTCCGCAAGGAAGCGCTGGCCATCCTCACCGCGCAGGATCGCACGCCGTCGCCAGCCTTCCGGGGCGAGGGCATCGACAATTTCTGGCAGGACGCGAAGAACGTCCGCGGCCTCTGGCGCCAGACAACGCTGGACAGCTATCGGTCAGACAAGCCGAAATGGACAACCGTGCTCGACATCGACGCGCTGTCGAAGCGCGAGAATGCCAACTGGATCTACAAGGGCGCGGATTGCCTGCCGCCGGATGAAAATCTTTGTCTCGTCAGCCTGTCCGATGGCGGCAAGGACGCGGTGACGGTTCGCGAATTTGACGCCAGGCGCAGAACCTTCGTCTCGCGCGGCTTCAACATTCCCGAAGGCAAGCACCGAATCGACTGGCTCGACAAGGATACGTTGCTCGTCGCCACCGATTTCGGTCAGGGCTCGCTCACCGAGAGCGGCTATCCCTTCATCGTGAAAGCGCTGAAGCGCGGCGAGAAACTGGCTGATGCGAAGGAAGTCTATCGCGGTTCGGCCCGGGATGGCGGCTATGGCGTCAGCCCGATGGTCATGCGTGACAGCAAGGGCGTCGTTCTCGCCACGCTGGTGTCGCGGCCGCTGGATACGTTCCGCTCCGAAGTCTGGGACATCACCGCCGGCAAGCGCGAGAAGCTGAACCTTCCCGAGCGCGTGTCCGTTCGCGGCATGCTGGGGCGCGCAGGCGGCCCCCCGCCGCGTCTTGTGTTTACTGTGGAGCAGGATTGGGAGGTCAGCGGCCAGTCGGCCAAGGCCGGCACGCTGATGGCCGTTCCGATGCGCATGCTGTTGCCGCCGCCCCCCGGTGTCGGGCTGGTGATGACGGAGCGCGATCTCTCGGTGTTCGCGCCGACGGCGCGGCAGTCGGTCGAAGACGTGCGGGTGTTCGACGAACGTATCGCAGCCTCCGTCTACGACAATGTGCGCGGCCGTCTGATCGTGTTCACCGACAAGGCGGAATTCGGCGGCTGGCAGCAAAATCCGATCCGTACGCCTGAAAACGTCGCCATCCATCTCGGGTCATCGGCGCGCTCGGCCGAAGAGGTGTTCTTCACCTATGAAGGATTCCTCACGCCCTCGACCCTCAATCTCGCCAGCGTGGCGGCCCTCACCTCGCAGGACGTACGCAAGGCGCCGGCGCGCTTCGATGGTTCGGGCCATGTGGTCGAACAGTTCGAGGCCACCTCGCGGGACGGCACGAAGGTGCCGTACTTCGTCGTGCGCCCAAAGAGTGAGTTGACTGGAAAGACGCCTACGCTGCTATTCGGCTATGGCGGCTTCCAGGTGTCTTTCCCGCCGGTCTACAAGCCGGAGCTCGGCAAACTGTGGCTTGAGCGTGGCGGCGCCTATGTGATCGCCAACATCCGCGGCGGCGGTGAGTTCGGTCCCGCGTGGCATCAGGCCGCGCTAAAAGCCAATCGCCAGCGTGCATTCGACGACTTCGCCGCCGTCGCGGCAGACCTTGCGACACGCCGTATCACCTCAGCGAAAAATCTTGCGATCTATGGCCGTTCGAATGGCGGCGTGCTGACCTCGGTGACGCTGACCCAGCATCCCGAACTGATCGGCGGCGCCGTGATCGAAAGCCCGCTGGTCGATATGCTGCGCTATCACGACTTGCCGCCCGGCGCGTCATGGATGGGAGAGTATGGCGATCCGCGCATCCCCGCCGAGGCGGCGTTCATCGCGGCTTACTCGGGATATCAGAATGTGAAGCCGGATCAGAAATATCCGGAGGTCTACATCACGACCAACACGCGCGATGATCGCGTGCATCCCGGCCACGCCCGCAAGTTCGCGGCGCGCCTGCAGGCCATGGGCTACCCCGCGCTCTATTACGAGAACACGCAGGGCGGTCACTCAAACGACAGCGACCCTATCCTCAATTCGGAGCGCTGGGCGCGCCACTACATCTATCTTGCGCGCCAGCTCGGGCTTGGCGGCGGGGAGTAGAGCCCCTGAATCAGGCAAAGAAAAACGCCGCCCGGAGTGATCCGGGCGGCGTTCCCTGTATCGAGACGGTTGGGCTTAGCCCTTGATCTGCGAGATCAGCGTCCAGTTCTTGGCGAGAACGTTCGTGCCGTTGTTCGCCTTGATCTGGCCCCAGGTCGCGCGAGCAGCGTCCTTGTCGCCCGAACGATACTGCGCAACGCCGAGGTGGAGCTTCGCGATATCAAGTTCGCCCGGATCGGAGATGCCCTTGGCGATCGCGGCGTTGAGCAGTTCGATCGCCTTGGCATTGTCGCCATAGCTCAGATAAGCCTCGCCAATGCTGGCGATGTCGGCGCCGCTGCCTTTTTTCTGGACATCAGCCGCTTCCTTCGCGAGGCCGGCCTTGTCCGCCGCAACCGCCGTCTTGGCTTCAGCGTGGTTCTGCTTGTCCAGCGCCGTCAGCGTAGCGTCGTTCGCCGCCACAGCGGATTCCAGGACAGTGAGTGCTTCGTTCGGCAGGCCGCGCTTCATGGCGCCGTCTGACAGCTGCGTGCGCTCCTGCGCCGACAGCTTCACGCCTGCAGCCAGAAGCGTGCGGAACAGGTCCAGGCGCACGGCCGGGCCATATTCCGGCTCGTCCTGTGCAGGAACAATCAGTTCCTTCCAGTACTGCTCGGCGTTCTGGCTGGCCGGGTAGTCCGTCAGCGTCTGAACGCGAACGGCAAGAACTTCGTTCGCCTGGCCCAGACGGTTGTGGGCGCTGGCGAGCAGGCGATACCAGCTCTCGTCCGGCTTGCCATTGGCCTTCGCGGCAGCGATGGCCTTTGCGGCGTAGGTGACGGCCGTGGCATTGTCATTGGCCTTGTAGGCGTCGTTGGCGATGCCGACCAGCTGGTCGGGCGTGCCGCCGTACTCGTCGATGTAGGCGCGGAACGCGGTCAGCGACGCAGCCTGGTTGCCGGCGTCGAGATGGGCCTTGGCAAGGGCGCCCTTGTATTGCTTGGCCTCGTCCGGCGTCAGCGTGCCGCCCGAGAGCAGCGCATTGATCGAGGACACCTGACCCGGACCGTCATTCGTCTGGGAAGCCAGATAGACACGCAGGCGATCGATCTGGCCCTTGTCGGCCGGCGTCTTCGATTTCGCAGTCGCGGCATCGAGCTTGGTCTTGGCGGTGGCCCAATCCTTCGCCGAGAGTGCGGCGCGCGCCTCGTTCAGCGGCTGGGCGATCTCGCGGCTCACCGTAACGGCGGGCTGGCCGCCATTCTGGGCGAATGCAAGCGGGGCGGGCGCGGCAACAGCCACCATGATGGCTGCGATGGCAGTGGCGCCGGGCAAGCGGAATTTCATTCCTAGGGTCTCCCTGATTTTGGTCCCCGAATAACTGCCAGATGGGGCGCCAGACAACGGAGTCCACTGTAATTTGAACGTGTGGCCGCGATAAGGCGCAGTTTCCCGAGGGATTCGGCAGGCGCCATTCGCAGTTGACGACAGAAATGTGGCGCGTCCCGACCTCTATCCCCCATTTCCCGGCTTTTTTCCCGATCCGGATCGGCGTATCAGCCGCGCCACAAATCCAGAAAGGTTGGCCCATGTCCGCCCCCGTTTCCGAAGCCCTGAAAAGGATCAAGCCCTCGGCCACCATTGCGGTGACCCAAAAGGCGCGGGAATTGGCCGCGAAGGGCGAGAAGGTGATCGGCCTCGGCGCCGGCGAGCCCGACTTCGATACGCCGGACAATGTGAAGCAGGCCGCCATCAAGGCGATCCAGGACGGCAAGACCAAGTACACAGACGTCGACGGCATTCCCGAGCTGAAGGAGGCTATCTGCGCCAAGTTCAAGCGCGAGAACGGCCTCATCTACAAGCCGAGCCAGGTGAACGTCTCGCCGGGCGGCAAGCCCGTGATCTTCAACGCTTTCATGGCCACGCTGAACGTGGGCGATGAAGTCGTGATCCCGACGCCGTACTGGGTGTCCTACCCGGAAATGGCGCTGATCTGCGGCGCGACGCCGGTGTTCGCCGAAGCCAAGGCCGCCGACGCCTACAAGCTGAAGCCGGAAGCGCTCGAAGCGGCCATTACGCCGAAGACGAAGTGGGTCCTGCTGAACTCGCCGTCCAACCCGTCGGGCGCTGCCTACACGAAGGCTGAGCTGCAGGCGCTGGCTGATGTGTTGCTGCGTCATCCGCATGTCTGGATCCTGACGGACGACATGTACGAACACCTCGTGTTCGATGGTTTCGAGTTCTGGACAATCGCCCAGGTCGAACCCCGCCTCTACGACCGTACGCTGACCATGAACGGCGTCTCGAAAGCCTATTCGATGACCGGCTGGCGGATCGGCTACGCGGCCGGGCCTGAGTCGCTGATCAAGGGCATGGCCAAGGTGATGAGCCAGACCACGTCCAACCCCTGCTCGGTCTCACAATGGGCCGCGGTCGAGGCGCTGAACGGCACGCAGGACTACATCAAGCCGAACCAGGAGCTGTTCAGGGGCCGGCGTGACCTCGTGGTCCGAATGCTGAACCAGACGGAAGAGCTGGTCTGCCCGACCCCGGAAGGCGCTTTCTACGTTTATCCGGACTGCAGCAAGGCGATGGGCAAGACCTCCGCCGGCGGCAAACTGCTGACCAACGATGAAGAGTTCGCAGCCGCGCTGCTGGATGAGGAAAAGGTCGCCGTGGTGTTCGGCGCGGCCTTCGGCCTCGGCCCGGCCTTCCGGATTTCCTACGCCACCTCGACGGACAAGCTTGAGGAAGCCTGCCGTCGTATCCAGCGTTTCTGCGGAAATCTGAAGAAGTAGCGTTCGTTACGCTGTCAGTTCCCAGCCGCTTCGGTAGGTGCGGCTGAAGAGCTGGTTGGCGTCCTCCGAATTCGTCACGCGACCCGCTGCGCCATCGTATTCGATAGGCTTGTCGTGGCGCATGGCGACGATGCCAAGCAGCATTGTCTCGTTGAGCGGGCAGGCAGCCTCGAACGGATTCGAGATGCCTTCCTCGCCGCGGATGGCGCGGGCCCAGTTCTGTTCGTGGCCTTTGATGCCGTCGCGAATGCGGGGTAGCGATTGCGAGACCTTTGCGCCGCGCGCGACAGCCTCTTCACCAATCAGGGTGGGCTTTGCGCCATAGGTGTCGTGCAGCAGCTGGCCCTTGTCGCCGACGAAGAGCACGCCGCCTTCCTCTTCCATGATGCGGTCAGTGGGCAGATTGCGGACCATGGGCGGCGCAAGACCGCCATCATACCAGATCATCCGGACCGGTCCGCCCTTGGCTTTGCCGAAGTCGAAATAGGTTATCGCACTGAGCGGATAGCTCGTCAGGACATCAGGGCGCTTGTAATCCCATGGGTCATCGTCGCCGCCCCAGAGTGTGTGGCGGGTTTCGATGCGGGTGGGCAGGCCGAGGTCGAGGGCCCAGACAGGGAAGTCGATCAGGTGGGCGCCCATGTCGCCGAGTGCGCCGGTGCCAAACGGCAGCCAGCCGCGCCAGTTGAAGTGCGCGTAGTCGCGGTGATAGCCCCAGTCGATGTCAGCCGGACCGAGCCAGAGGTTCCAGTCGAGTGAGGCAGGCGCGGCAACAGCCTCGGGCTTCTTGACGCCCTGCGGCCAGACGGGGCGATTGGTCCAGATGTGAACCTCGCTGACCTTGCCGATGGCGCCGCCCCGAACGAGTTCCACCACGCGGCGACCGTCATCGCTGGAGTGACCCTGATTGCCCATCTGTGTGACGAGCTTTGGATTCTTCCGCGACAGGTCGAGCAGCATCCGGCCCTCCTGCACCGAGTAGGTCAGCGGCTTCTGCACATAGACATGGAGGCCGCGTTCCATCGCCATGCGGGCGGCGAGGGCGTGGTGGTGGTCGGGGGTGGCGATCACGACGGCGTCGAGATCCTTCCGCGTGTCCAGCATCTTCCGGTAGTCGGTAAAGTGTTCCGCACTGTCATAGGCGGCTTTCAGTGCCTCGCGTTCGGGGCGGAGCTTGCCGTCGCCGTCTCTCAGGGAACGATCGACGCGCCCGAGATCGGGATCGGCATAGGCGACGATGTTCTCGCCTGTGAGGTTCGACATGTTGGTCGCGCCCATGCCCCCGGCGCCGATCGCGGCGATGTTGATGCGATCACCCGGACCGAGCCTGCGGGTTTGCGCGTGGGCGCAGCCGGGCATGGCGATGAACGCTGCAAGCGCCGCGCCGCCGCGAAGCAGGCCGCGACGTGACCAGCCAGTTCGTTTCGACTCCGTGATTGATAGCGCGCGGGGCGCCTTCCAGGTCGTCATCATTCCCTCCGCCCATCGTCTTCCTGTGTGAGGGTGATTTCAGCGGTCCCGCCTCTGCTTGGCAAGCGGATCGCGGAGGCGATCGCATGCCCCAACGGCAGCCGTCAGGGCGTCAGGACAATGCGTCTCAGCCGAGCATCCTTGTGCCGAAGCGGCAATTGGATTCTTCTCCAGCGATCCGGT
>JAVBYB010000484.1 GCA_030824255.1 bacterium | reverse complement strand
CTGCGGCGCGTGAAAGCGCGGCGCATACGCCGGCTGGGCGCGATCACGCTGGAGGAAGCACCCCTGCCCGCGCCATCGGGCGAGCTGGTTCAGGCGGCGCTGCTGGAGGCTATCCGCGAGAACGGGCTCGGCCTGCTGAAGAACGGGGCTGCGGTGGAGACCACCATCCGGCGCGTGGACGTGCTGGCGAAGGCGATTGGCGACCCGTGGCCGCAGGACTTCCGCAGCATGGCGCTGGCGCGGCTGGAAGACTGGCTGGGACCGCTGCTTCACGGCGCCTCGGCGCTGGATACGCTGGGCGGGCGGGAGCTGGCTGACGCGGCACTGACGTTGCTCGACTGGCCCTTGCCGCGCGACCTGGCCCGCCTCGCCCCGCTGCACTGGACAGCGCCGGTCGGCAAAACGGTGGATATCGACTACACGACCGAGGGCGGCCCGACGGTTGAATGCAAGGTGCAGGAGGCGTTCGGGCTGGCGGTTCATCCGGCCATCGCGGACGGGCGAATCGCACTGACAGTGTCGCTGCTTTCGCCTGCAATGCGCCCCGTGGCGCTGACTCGCGACATACCTTCCTTCTGGTCTGGCGGGTACCACGACATGAGGAAGGACATGAAAGGCCGGTATCCGAAACACGCCTGGCCTGATGACCCCGCGTCAGCCAACCCTACCAGCCGCGCACGCCCTCGCGGAACCTGACCTTTACGTAAACTGTTCAGAACGGCACAATAAGTGCGGTTTTCCCGTCCCTTTTTACATACCGCACATTCGAACTATTCGGGATTGGCGTATGTACTCGCGTCTCGCGAAATGCGCGCTTGCGGCATTCCCCGTGTCTTTTCGGCCAATTTTTCCGGAATCCGAAACCAACGAAGTACATCGTGGTTGACGGTTGGTAATGCAAACCGCAATTTCAGAAAGCGTTATCTGGATGTTGCTACATCCGGTGACGTCGTCGTCCGCAAGAAAAAATATAGGACGCCGCGGGAGCACCGTTTCATTCAGGGAGATCGCGTCGCATGGCGCCTCAATACCGTTTTTCGTTCGTGAGCTTGCTCGCGCTGGGTGCGGCTATCCCCGCCTTTGCGCAAGAAACCACCCAACCGGCGGCTGATACTGCCGCCAGCAACCGTGGCGACGTCGTCGTCATCACCGCCAACAAGCGCGAAGAAACGCTGCAGGACGTCGCCGTCGCTGTTACGGCGCTGACCGCCGAGACCAAGCAGGAACTTGGCGTCATCACTGTCACCGACCTGACGAACGTCACGCCGGGCCTGTCCTACACCCCCGGCAACGAGCGCGTCACGCTGCGCGGCATCGGCCGCCTGACGAACAGCTTCGGCGCCGATCCGGGCGTGGCCAACTACAATGACGGTCTCTATACGCCGTTCGCCGTCATGGCCGGCAAAGACCCGGCTCTGATCCAGCGCGTGGAAGTTCTGCGCGGACCACAGGGCACGCTGTACGGCCGCAACGCCATCGGCGGCGCGATCAACACGATCTCCAAGCGCCCGACGGACGATTTCTCGATCGACCTCAAACTCGGCGCCGGCAGCTATGACTACCGCAACGTGGTTGCGGCCGTGTCCGGCCCGATCACCGACTCGATCCGCTACCGTGTCGCCGGCCAGCGCGAACAGCGCAACGGCATCGACTACAACCACGGCCTTGGCGAGAACGTTGGCTGGGAAATCGACGACTACTATTACGAGGGCCAGCTCGAAGGCGAGATTGGCGATCGCTTCACCTGGTGGGTGAAGGTTGCTGACTCGGGTTACGACAAATCGGGCCCGCCGGGCGGCCAGACGGCCAGCTTCTCTAACGCGCCGTACCTGCCGAACTTCAACCTGGCTGGCGGCTCCGGCCCCAACCCGGCATTCGCCTATTCCAACCCGTCCGTGATCTCGTACACGCAGATGGGCACGCGCACGGACAACCCGTTCGCGACGAGCGGCGAGCACGCGTACAACACGAACTACTCGCCGACCGCCAAGCTCGACCAGTATGACGAAGCCATCTTCGAAGGCATCTACTCGACCGACTGGTTCGACATCAAATACACCGGCGGCTACACGTTCTACGATTACAAACTGGAAAGCGATCCGGACGGCACGCCGATCCAGTCGATCACGTACAACTCGGTTGCCTCAACCAACCCGGTCTGCGGCCTGCCGACCGTGATCGGCTTCCCGGGCTCCACGCTCGCGGCCGCTCCGGGCTTCTGCTACACGACGGCTCCGCGCACGATCTACCCGAACGTGAAGAACCTGTACGCCGAAAGCCGCTCGCTGTTCTCCAACGAGATCAACCTGATCTCGACCATGGATGGACCGCTGCAGTGGATCGTCGGCGCCTACCAGTACCAGGAAAACTCGAAGCAGCCGGGTCAGGTCCAGACGCTCGACAACGAGCCGCTGGCTGACAGCTACTTCAACCTTGGCACGGGCACGTTCATCGCGAACCCGGATCGCTACCTGCAATACTTCGCCAACACGAGCCTGTTCAACGCCTACGGCCTCTATGGCCAGGCCGACTACACGCTCACGGACCAGATCAAGCTCACGGCCGGACTGCGTTACTCGCAGGACATCAAGGAGTCGAAGGAAGAAGGCTTCCTCGCCTGCTACATCCTCTGCACCGCTAACGGCCTGCCGCTGTACTCCAACATCACGGCGTCGCAGTACGGCGCCGCGGTCGCGGCCTCGCCGGGCGCGTTCTATGATGCTCGCGGCTTTGCCGTGCGCCGCCTGGAAGGCGATTGGGAAGCTGTGACGGGTACCGCCGGTATCGAATACCGTCCGTGGGACGACACGCTGATGTTCGCGAAGTACTCGCGCGGCTACAAGGCCGGCGGCTTCAACAACCTCGGCTTCGGCGCAAGCCCCTACACCGACGCTGAATTCGTCGACTCGTACGAAGGCGGCTGGAAGCAGGAGTGGGTCGACTTCGGCCTGACGACCAACGCCTCCATCTTCCTGTACAAGTACACCGACGCACAGGCTCCGCTGTCGGAAGTCAGCACTGTTGGCGGCGTGCAAACGGCGTCCACCCGCTTCGTCAACCTGCCGGAAGTTGAAACGACCGGCTTCGAACTCGAAGCGACCTGGAACCCGATCGATCCGCTGAACATCGGCTTCACCTACGCCTACCTGAACGCCGAAGTTTCGGACTCGGGCACGTATGTGGATCCGACGCGCGCTCCGACGGACCCGCTTTACCAGCGCTCGGTCGAAGGCAACACGCTGTCGCAGACGCCGAAGCACAAGGTCGCGATGAACGCGTCGTACATGATCGAGATGGAAGACGGTTCGTACTTCCTGCCGACGGTCAGCTACTCTTGGCGCGACGAGTTCTACGAGTCGTTCTTCAACAACGAAACGGAGCTCTCGCCCGCTTACGAGAACGTCGATGCCCGCCTCAACTGGAAGTCGTCCGACGAACTGTTCGGCCTCACCCTGTGGGTCCGCAATCTGCTGGACGAAGAGCAGAACACGAGCGTCAGCGCCAACAACTACCGTCCTGCCGACGGCGGTCGTTACCAGACGTTCTCCTACACGCCGCCCCGCATGATGGGCGTCGACTTCATGATCCATTACTAGACGAAGCAGGAACCACGGTTTCTCTAACTTCGGTTAGTTCCCTACTCGCGCCGGCCCCTCGGGGCCGGCGCTTTTATTTTGTCGAAACTGTCCCGCGACCAGCCGCGCTCAATCAGCCACGCGAACAAGGCGCGTGCGATTTTCGACGCCCGCAGAGTTCCGGTAGATGAACCAGACATCCTCGCCTTCCCACTTCACGTCGATTGCCTGAAAGGGACGCCCCAACATCGTGTTGGGGTTCTGGGAAACAGTGGCGCGAAGGACGAGAACATCGTCCCTGAGCGTGTAAGCACCCCCGAAGCTGACAAAGGACTGGTAGTTGGCGCCCCATGCTTCATCCGTCGGAGCTGAGCCCAGCAACGGACGCGGCACAAACGAAGACACGTAGGTCCCGATGAACGCGCGCGGCGTGAAGATATAAAAGCCGGGCTGTGCATCATCCTTGTGCGTGCCTGCATCGGGGCCTGCGCCGATGACCATTTCCGCACGCCGCCAGACCCCGGCAAGACGCTGCGCATCCGGCGTCGCCAGCGCCATATCCTGATCGACCCGCGTGAGGCGAACCTTCACGCTTCCGCCGTCAGTCGCCGCAGAGTTCAACCAGACGTCTATCCCGTCCCAGACGACATCGAACTCCCTCGTCGTTTCGCCGTCCGTCTCGGCGGGATCCTTCGTGACGATGGGCGCGAGCTTCAGCTTCCCATCGACATTGGTGTAAGCGCCCATCTCGCCCAGATATGGAATGAGCGCACGTCCGCGTTCGGCATCCGTTGGCTCTTCACTGAGATAGGGACGCGGCGCAAAGCCTTCGACTGCCGCGACACCGTAATGGGTCTTGGCGAAAATGTAGATGCTGGGCTGGACGTCCAGCAGGTGGATGCCGGCGTCAGGCCCGGAATCCAGCAGAACCTCGGCGCGCTCCCACACGCCTTCAAGGACAAGCGGGGCGGCCGTGAAAGCAACCGGCTCGGGCGTGGGCGCGCCGGAATCGCATGCCGCGAGCGGAAGCCCGAGGATGCAGACAAGGCTGAAGATGTTTCGGTGCATCGTATCCTCCGAACCGAAAGTTCGAGATGGTCGATACGGATGAGACTACCACCGCGACTTTGCGATGTAATGCTGCGGCGCCGCGCAGTTCGATCACTTCAGAAGACAGCCTTCAGCGACTGCGATGCAGGCGCGCGGGACGATCAGCGCGCGGCGAGCCCGCTGAACAGGACCTGCATGAAGCGGCCGACGATGTCGGACTCGTGCGACAGGTCGAGGATGCGGACATCCGAGGCCACGTTGATGCCCGCATGAAGCATTGCGCCCGCCACGGCAGGATCGACAGCGCGGCCGGAGCCATCGGCCACGGCATCCGCGATGAAGGACGAGAACTGCCGGCTGACCTTGTAAGATTGCGACATGATCTCGACCTGGTGCTCCTGCGGCATCGATGAGAGCACTGATGTGCGCAGAAGCGGGCCTTCCGCGCCAAGCTGAAAGCGGATCAAGCCGGCCGCCGCCGTGAGCAGGCGGTTGAATTCCGTACCCGGCATCGCACGCACGCGACGCTGTGCTTCGCGCGCTATGCCGAAGCTGCGGCGGAAGCAGGCGGCGACAAGATCGTCCTTCGCCTCGTTATGGTGGTAGAATGCGCCCTTGGTGAGATTCAGGCTTGCAGAGATCCTGTCGACAGACGCGCCGCGATAGCCATGCTCATTGATCTGGCGCGTCGCCGCCATCAGGAAATTTTCCTTCGCGGCGTCACGCGAGGCGTCGGCATTGCGAAGATCAAGGTCGCTGGGCGTGAGGTCAGCTTCGGGCAGCCCAAGGCCATTCACAACGATGTCGGTCATCCGCTGCGCGAGGCGGGGGAAGTGTTCGAGGTCAAAGTCGCCGAGCCAGACATTGGCCCAGTAGAGCTGCTCCAGCAGGACCAGCGTGCGGATCGTGCGGCCGACCTTGTCGATATGCGCAAGCTCTGGCGTGGCCAGCAGGCCGCGCACACGGCGGAACATGCGCTTGTAGCCCTCGGTGACGCGATCGCGATGCTCGCCCTCCAGCGCGCGGATGGACGCGAAGGAGGAGAGCGGCATCGCCTCTCCCCGCCGCACAGCCGCATCGCGCTCAACAAACAGCGAGATCAGGCGGGCGATGCGGGACGCCGCATCGGGGGCCTGCTCCGCCTGGTCCAGCAACTCGTGGAAGATGGCGTAGCCGGACTCGAGGCAGGCGACGGCCAGCTCTTCCTTACGCGGGAAGTAATAGGTGACGCCGGTGGCGCGCAGGCCGATCAGTTCCGCGACGGCAGTCAGGCGCATCCCCTTGAAGCCATGGCCGTTGAGAACGGGAATGGCAGCCGCGATGATATCGGCGCGGCGACGCTCAAACCGGTCCGGGCCGGGAGCGGCCCCTTCCCGCTCGGCAAGGCCGGCTGTCTCATCGTGGGTCTTGCGGCTGAGCACTGATTGCCTGTTCGATTATCGTTTCAGGAGTTCGCCTGACAGAATAACGAATTCCGGACACCCGCAATCGCTTATTTGGCGAGGTTTTTTCACGGTGAACCCGGGATTAACGAAAAAGTCAGCTTGTTGGCTTGAGCCTTGCTGCATGGTTCACGGGACCATGAGGGATAGAGCCATGACTGCCTACGAGCAGCTTGCCAGGCGATATTGCGCCTTGATCGGTGAAGACGCCGACGACCGTATCGACGGTGTTCCGGTGTGGCGCGTCGCCATGGCGGATCTCGAAGCCGCAATGAATGCCCTGGATACTTTCGGGCTGGATGTGCGGACGACCTTCCACGAAATCGCCGAGGCGACTGACGCGCCGAAGCCGAAAAACTTCTTCATCCGTCGCGTCGCCTGATCTTTCAGCCTGCCCTCCACGCCGGCTGACCCGCCGGGGGCGATAGGCCAGCGCGCGGCCTGCCTTCTCGCGCCGCGCCATGAACGGCCTTCCCGTGGTTGTCTCCACGCGGACGAAGCCCAGCACCACGCAATCCATCATCGATGACAGCGCTCGCCGGGTGCTCCGGGCTGCGCCTAGCTTGCGGCCTTGGCCGCAGCTTCCCTCGCGATGCGCTCGGCGTCGGCCTGGCTGAAGCCAACCTCCAGCAGGACTTCCACGGTGTGCTCGCCCAGCAGAGGCGGATCGCGGCGAATATCGGCCGGCGTACCGGTGAAGTTCACCGGGTGCTGCAGGGCCAGATAGGGGAAGCCTGCCGGGTGTTCACGCTCGTGGATAAAGCCGGTCTCGCGCAGGTGCGGATCTTCGAGGACTTCCTGCAGCGTGGAGCAGCGCGCGGCGGGGATGTCTGCCTTGGCGAGCAGTTTCAGCCATTCGTCCGTCGACTTGGTGGCGGCGACTTCGCCCACGAGCTGGTAGAGCGCGCCGATGTTGGCGGTGCGGGCGTTGTAGGTGGAGAAGCGCGGATCGGTGGTCATGATCTCGGGGCGGCCGCCGAGTTCGAAGAACGTCACCCACTGCTTGTCGCTGTAGGGCATGATGCCGATATAGCCGTCCTTCGTGGGGTATGGCTTGCGGTTGATGCTGGATGAGCGGGTGTAGGCCATCTGCGCCATCGGCGGATTGAAAGTGTGGCCGTAGAGGTTCTCGACCAGGTTGAAGGCCGTGAGGCTTTCCAGCATCGGCGCTTCGATGAACTGGCCCTTGCCGCTGGTGGCCTTGGCGAAGAGGCCGGCGATGGTCGCGTAGGCCGCGTGCAAGCCCGACACTTTATCAGCCATCAGGGCCGGCATGTATTGCGGCGCGCCGCCGTCGCGGACGTGGAACAGATCGGCGATGCCGGAGCCTGCCTGGATGAGATCGTCGTAGGCCGGCAGGCCGGCATAGGGACCGCTGGCGCCATATCCGGCGCAGTGAACGTAGATGATGTCCTCGCGGATCTTCGCGAGATCCTCGTAGCCCAGTCCGAGGCGCTTGAGGCCGTCCATGCGGATGTTGGTGAAGAACACGTCTGACTGCTTCACGAGGCGTTTCAGGGCCTCAATGCCTTCGGGGTTCTTCAGGTCGAGCAGGATCGCGCGTTTGTTGCGATTGCAGCCCATGTAGATGGCGCCCATGTTCGGCGAGGGCGACGGGCCGGCGTGGCGCATGATGTCGCCCGTGCCGTTCTCCACCTTGATGACATCCGCGCCCATGTCGCCCAGCAGCTGGGTGGCGTAGGGGCCGAGGACCACTGTCGAGAGGTCCAGGATTTTCACGCCCGCGAGCGGGCCGGTTGAGGCGGTGGTCACTGTGGTTCTCTCCCGGGGTATTTTTGTCAGCTATCGGTTGCGTTAAGGGCTGACGCAAGGTCCGGGGCGGGCGGTCACGGCAGCTTGATGCCACAGGGCATCAGAGGTTTGATTTTGCGGGATTTTGCCTGTGACAAGGCGGACCTTGCTTTTAGGGCAAACTAGAACCATTCTAGGCGCGTCATGAAGATAGAGTCCCGACTGCAATCTGCTGGCCTGCGCGCGACCCCGAAACGGATCGCCATCGGCGGGCTTTTGTTCGACGGTTGCGACCGTCATGTAACGGCAGACGACGTTTCGATACTGGCGCGCGAGAGCGGCATCCGCGTATCGCTGGCGACGGTCTACAACACGCTGAACCAGTTCGTTTCGGCAGGGCTGATGAAGCGCATCACGCTCGATACCGACCGTACTTATTTCGACACCAACGTGTCCGAGCACCACCACCTCTTCTTCGAAGAGAATGGCGTTTTGCACGACATTCCCGGTCATTCGATCCGCGTCGAAGGCCTGCCGGAAGCGCCGAACGGCGCGAAGGTGCGCTCCGTGGAAGTCATTGTCCGCATGACGGGCGACAAGCAGTAATCACCTAGCGAAGCATTTGCAGCAGAGCCTCGGCTTCGAGGTCCCAGGCTTTTGTGCCGGGGGCGACGAGTTCGACGTGGCCGGTATCCATGACGATCTCGACGGAGGCGGTGTCGCCTGCGGCGCGGGCCTTGCGGGTCCAGCCTTCGCCGAGCACGGGCGGCGCGATGCGGTCGCGATGGCCGTTGACGCTGAGCTGGCGCGTGCGCAGAGGCAGAAGTTCGGCGGGAGACGTGTCGGACAGCACGTTGGCGCGTGACGGGCCGAACTGGCCGACCAGCTTTTCGTAGATATCCGACAGGCAGGAGCGCGGCGTCACATCTCGCGCGGCGGCGAGATCGGCAAGGCCGCCGGAGTTGACGACGCCGACGAGCTTGAGCGGCTCGCCGATACGCGTCGGGCTGTTGGCGGGAAGGTTCGGACGGCCTGCGAGCCAGAGCGCGAGGTGGCCGCCGGCGGAATGGCCGAAGGCGGCGACACGCCTGAGATCAAGATCGTAGGTTGCCGCCTGGCCGCGCAGCGCATCGGCGGCGCGGGCTACATCGGTGAACGTGCCGGGATAGCCGCCGCCATCTTCATCGACCCGGCGATATTCGATGTTCCAGACGGCGAGCCCGCGTTGGCGCAGGTCTTCGGCAGCCCAGTTCATCAGCGTGCGGTCGG
>JAVBYB010000176.1 GCA_030824255.1 bacterium | reverse complement strand
CACTGATACTGCAGCGTGCCGACACCGTTCGGGTCCGTGATCGTCGACGTGTCGACGGTCAGGGCCTGTCCTTCAAGCGGCGTCAGGTCGCTGATGATTGCAGCACCCGAAGCCGGCACGGGTACAAGTTGCGAGGCTGAAAAGGTCTTGTGCCCGCCATTCCCGTCGGAGAAGCGGAAGCTCTCGACTCCAACCACGATATCCTGACCATCACGATCGGCCACCTCGTCCGTAATCCGGACGGCGAGAACCGTCGTCGCGCTCGATGAAGCAACCAGCTGTCGTGTTGCAGCATCAAAGTGCAGCAGCTCGACCGTATAGTCGCCGACCACGCCTGAAAAATTCACCACATCGGCTTCGCCGACGATGCCGCCATCGCCAAAAACTCCGGCCGACTCGCCTGTCGATTGGGCGACTCCATTACGCCAGATCTGGGTTACCTCGCTGCCGCCAAGAACGAGATCCCTGAACATGGAGGACTTGAGAATTTCGGTGAAATGCTTCTGGTCGCCCCACCCCACTGCATCGAGCAGGCCATTCTTCTCTGCGAACCCCGTCGCACGATGCGAGGCTCCATCGAAGAAACCATCATAGCCGCTGTTGTAGGTTCCAATCAGCGTATCGAGACGGACACCATCACCGATGATGAGATCGTTGCCGATGCCACCGGTCATCTTGTCGTTGCCACTTCCGCCAATCAGCCAGTTGCTGCCGGCATCACCGAGGAATGTGTCATCGTTGCGCGAACCAATAGCGCCCTCGACTCCAACCCACGCCGGGAATTGCGGGTTACCGTCGATAGCCTGCATCGGATTCTGTTGCGTCGCAAAATTCACGTTCGCACCGATGGGAGCCGCCTGCCAGTCACTGAGATCAATGATGTCGAAGCCCGTGCCTTTGCCGTTCTCACCCCGGTCCGTAAGACCGTCTCCACCCATGACTTCGTCACCGCCGCCCGTGAGGGATTGAGAAAGAGGCCCGGGACGCAGGATATCGTCGCCATCCATGCCGGCGACAATATCCTGGTCGGCCCGGCCGACGATCAGGTCGCTGCCGCCATCGCCCCAAAGAAGATCACCCGTCACGCCGCCATCGATGTAGTCGTTGCCGTCGCCGCCGTGGGTGAAGGCGTCAGTGTCGCCGCCGCCGAAAATGACATCGTCGCCCGCGCTGCCAGACAGCTTGTCGATGCCAATGCCGCCGTCGATATAGTCGTTGCCGTCAGAGCCGATCACCTGGTCGATGCCTGCTGCAGCCGTAGCGTTCTGCTCCCCGAACAACACGTCGTCGCCGAGGCCGCCATCGATCAGGTCGCCGCCGTCTCCGCCAAGAATCGTGTCGTCGCCATCACCGCCGTAGAGACGATCGATGCCGTTGCCGCCGTTGATCAGATCTTTGCCATCCTCTCCATATACCGTGTCGTCGCCGCCACGTGCATAAATGAGGTCGTCACGATCGGATGCAACGATGACTTCGTGCGACTCCCCGCCTGAGTTCGGAGCTCCATCCAGGGCATATCCAGCTGAGTCACCTGCGCTCGTAGCAGCACTGGGCGTGCGGACGTCGCGAATGTACTGCTTCCCGAGGACTGTCACGATATCGCCATTGAGGCTCATCGTTGTACCGGCGTCGCTATATATTCCCATCGTCGGGTTCGCGAGGAGCAGGCTACCATACTGGTGTTCTGTCCCGGCATTTCCCTCTGTCTGCAGCCTTGTCAGATTTGCCTGCGCGACCGCAAGCACATCGGCAGCGGCCGCTTCAGCCGCAGCAGCGCTTGCCGCTGTGGTTGCAGCGATCGCGACAGAGGCTTGCGCGGCCGTGAGCATCACATCCGCCTGCTCAGCCGCATCTGCGTCGAAGTCTGCCGCCGCCGCAGCGGCCTCTGCGGCCTGATCGGCCGCAGCCACTGCCACATAGGCGTTCAGCGCGGTCGTCAAGGCGACGTCTGCGGCAATGGCGGCAACAGCTGCCCCCTGAGCCACTGTGGCTGCCTGATCGTCGACCATCGCGGCATCTGCTGCCTGCTGCAACAAGCCAAAGTCGGTCGCGTCCGCAACAGATTGAGCGAGAATAGCTGCGTCAGTAGCGACAACGGCATCGGCAAGAGCGCTGTCGAACGCGGTCTGGCGCGCCTGAAGCTCGACTTGAGCTGCATCGATCTGCTCTTGCGGGGCGCCCGAGCCCACCAAGGCATCCAGATTTGCCTGAGCGTCATCTCTCGCGACAAGCGCAATGGCAACCAGAGCCGCCGCGGCATCCGACGCTGCCTGAGCATCCAGAAAAGCCTGGTCGTCGGCTTCTGCCTGTGTCGCAGCTGACTGCAAAGCCGTCGCATCTGTGTTGTCAGCGACTCCCCGAGCAACGCCCGCGGCCGTCTGCAGTGCTGTCGCATCCGTGGCGCTTGCCGCGACGAGTGCCGCGAGCAGCGCATTGATCGCAGAAGTCGTGCTGATTGCATCAGCGCCTGCCCGCGCCACATCCGCAACTGATCGAAGCGCACCGGCGTCCGAAAGAGCTGCCGCCTCTGCGGCTGCCACATCGGCCGAAGACGTCGCCAGAACCGCATCGGCGGCGTCGGCTACCGTCACAGCGTTGTCGTAGCCAAGCTGAGCTGTTTCCAGCGCCGCCGTTGCGGCTGCAATATCCGCATCAGCATTCGCGTCGGCCGCGAGATCCAGATACTGATCGGCATAGGCGAAAGCCGAGCCATTGAGATGGCGTGCACCCGTCGTGCGCTCGATGATGTCCTTGAATTGCTCGTCGATAATCTCCTGGCCGTAGTTGATGTTGGACAGGCGCTGCAGATAGTAGAAACGGTCACCGTCCATCAGACGGCCAATCTGGTCGACAAAGATTGTGTCGAAGGTTTCGCCAAGAAGCCCGCCTGTGACGTGAATTTCCGCCAAGCCGCCGAGCCAGCAATCGATCTTCTCGAAACCATCCACGCCGAAAAGTGCGCCGTCAGAGTTGTTCAGGAAATTGATCGCCTGCTCAACTGTGTAGCCCCAGACGTTTGACGCATCACCAGTGGACATTTCATTGCTTGCCAGCGCGAGAATAGCGCTCGCGCGTGCGACGTCGCCATCGAACGAATAGGCGGCAATGAAGTTCACCAGATTGTCCGGATGGATCACGTTGGCGCCAAAGTCGGCCCAGCTTGCATAGCGTGTGAGTTGCAGCGCCTCGCGCATGTCATTCAACGTCGGGATACCCAGATCCCGGCCACGCGCGATATTGATCGCCGCGAGGTCGAGAGGTTGACCGAGCAGGCCCTGATTGAGGGCCGGCGTGAGAAACTCATCAACCTCGTTGGCTTGCTGGTGCGTCATTCCCATCGCGATGGCGCCTGCTCCGAGCTCCGCGAACTTCTCCGGCGAGAGGAACGCCTTCTCCAGCGCAATGCGCATCACGGCGCCCGAGAGACTGCCGGTGGGGTCCAGTACGTCGATTGATTCCCGCAAGGTGCTGTGGCCGAACCGATACGCCACCTGGGAGAAGTCGAGTGAGATCGTCGCATTCTCCCCCGAATTGTAGCCAACGAACTCATGCAGGTTTGGCGTGATAGTGCGCGCGAACTGGTCCACAGCCGTGTGCTGATACTCCATTTCCACCGTCATCTTCGCGGCCTGGAAGATTTTCTCGTGATCCCAGGCAATCGCACCGCCGGCATGGATGTAGTTGCCGCTGGCATCCTGCTCGCCCGTGTTTACCTGCCAGTCGTGCAGCACGTCGTGCGCGTAGGTTCCGGCCTCGTCGAGGGCGACTTCTCTTGCATCCTGAGCTTTGATCGCCTCAATTATGTTGCGAACCTGATAGTTGTGCTCCTCGTGAAAGACATGGTGCACCGCCGTCAAGCCGATGTTCTCGTTCGCACGGCCGTCTCCGGCAATGTAGTGATCTCCGACCGCCGCAAGCAGAAGATCGCTTACCGCATCGTGGACGCTCTCGTTGACCGGAAGAATTGTTGGCCCCAGCGCCATCGTGTTCTTGATGCTGAAGTCGCCGAAATTGACCCAGAAATAGAGTGCACTCGCCCCGGTGAACTGGGTGGCCGCGCTCCCCGGCCCCATCATGCCGGCGGGTATATCAAGATAGATCGTGCCCGCGTTCTCGTCATAGCCAAATGAGCAGCCCAGATCCTGGGCAGCGGTCGCCAAGGTCAGGATATTGGCGTCGAACGCCGCGCCTGAATCGGGATTCAGAGCATTGGCAAAATGCGCTGCATCAAATCGCGGGTTCATGTCGAGCAGGAGAGCCGCTCCCGTTCCTGTACCCTGCACGCCATCGGTGGACGCGTCGCTGTCGACAACATCTCCGTCAGCGCCACGCTGTCGAAGATTGAGCACATCCTCCCAGGCAAGATCGTCACGTCCCGTCGAAAGCAGGTGAGCCCGAAGCTCGTTCAGCGTTGGCAGCGTGGCGCTGGTTATCTCACCCCACGCATTCGTCCACGCCGCACTTGTGGCCCCGTCCAGCATGGCCATGCCCGGCTTCCAGGAACCGGACACCGGATCCATGATCCATTCGCGCAGCAGCTCGGTGACGGCCGCATGTGAGCCGTAGGTTTGGCTCTGGTCGATATAGGGTGATGCATGGTTGACCCATTGGGCCGTCCCATCCTCAGCAAAGCCGCTGACGTCGGCGCGCGAGATAACGATCTTCGTCGCAGGCCGGCCGCTCGTCGGGTCGATGACGCCGTACATGGGATCGTCAGGTGACAGCGTGATGGTGATCTTGGTGCCATCAGCGCCCTTTCCCACAAAGTCGAGACCGTGGTCGAAGAACTGGCCAAACAGAACAAACCAGCCGTTGACCGGCGCAACGCCAGGGTTTGTGCCGCCGATGAACCACTCGTTGTTGGCGCTGCCATCCTCGCTCACGCTCGGCCGGGCGTCCTGCTGACCAAGCGACTGGAGCATCCCATAGTCAGAGACCGCAGTATATCCGTTGGCATCCTTGACGAGATGTGTGCTGCCGGGCTGCGTCTCGAACGTGACGCCAGCGGTGGTCACGGTGCGGCTGATCATGCGCGGCGTGTAATCGGTTACATTTGCCTCAGTCAGATTCTCAGCGGTCTTCGTGTAGTCAGCGAGTGGTGGATTGGGGGCGACGGCAAATTTTGCGGCGTAGAATGCATTGGGATCGGATGCGTCCAACGGCTTCAGATATTTGTCGAAGATGACTCTCGTCCGCTGCATGAACGGCAGATCGGTGTTGCCCCATTCCGGATTGAACAGGTTGTTCGCAAGACCATCGATGTTACGTAGTCCTTGCGACGAGGTGTAGGTGTTGAACGACACTCCAAAGGCAGACACCGCTTCGGAGGCAGTCATGCCAACACCATCCCAGATCAGACTCCCGGCAGCGTCATAGATCGGGCCAACCCCGCTCCAGTTGACGATCGCCTTGCCGTCCGCATCGAACAAAGGCCGGAAGCGGATCTGGTCCCGCATGAAGGCGAGATCAGAAAAATTGAAGGAGAAACCCTTGAGCGTTGTCATCGTTGCCATCCCACTTGGCAGGAAATCGCTCCCACAATGGGATCGAAAACGCATGCCCCTGTGGAGGCGGAACTAACATATTAACATATGCTTTAGAATTTGATTCACCGCACACACAAGTATTACTTTATAAGGACGTCCCGTAACGCGATAAATCATCCTACGATTATATTTACTTCAGCAACTTTAAATATGAACTTCAGATTGCGTTCAGATCCGAACGCCGCGGCGCTCACACCAGAAAATCGCTACTTTTTGGCAGTTGGGGCTAATTGTGCCGTAGGCGCAGTACTTCGCACGGCTGCCAGACGGAGACCCCTAGAATACATATGGAGAAGTCGCATTATATAAAATGCCTGACAGACCGGCAGTTTTATCTTTCGCGAAAAACATCCATTTTCTATTTGTGCCGTGGCACCTTGAGTGTAGCGGCGAGGCCGCCGACTGATGCGGTTCCGAGATCGATCTCGCCTTTGTAAAGCTCGAGCAGATCGCGCACGATAGACAAGCCAAGGCCGGTACCTGGCCGCGTCTCATCGAGGCGAATGCCCGGCGCAAACACAATCTCTCGCGCCTGAGGTGGAAGCCCAGGGCCATCATCCTCAATCGATACGCGGAGATAGTTGTCGTCGAGCGCCTGTGCTGTAATTACAATTCGCGCACGGGCGAACTTGTACGCGTTGTCGACAAGGTTCGCGACCAGCTCCGCGAAGTCCTGCCCATCCATTGCTACCTGCAATTCGCGATCAAGGTTTTGTTCGACCTGGATTCCGCGTTGGATATGCAGCCGGGCGAGCGCTGTGACTATGCTCGCTATGTTCTCTGCAACATTGGATCGAGTGCCAGGCAGTTTGGAGACCGCTTGCGCTCGCGCACGAGCGATATGATGGTCGATGTGGACCTGCATCGCCTTGCATTGGCCCGCGATTGCCGATCCAGCTTCCTTCTCGCCCCTCAAGTCAAGCTGAAACGCCTCGTCCGCAAGGATTGCAAGAGGGCTCTTGAGTGCATGCGCCAGGTTTCCGGCCTGGGCCCGCGCCCGCTGAAGCGACTCCCGCTGACCCTTTATAAGAGAGTTGAGTTCGGTCACGAGCGGCTGCACCTCTGTCGGGTAGCGCCCATCGACTGACTGTGTAGCGCCCGAACGCACCTCACGCATAGCCCGCGCGAGTCGCGAAAACGGGGCAAGGCCAAACGTTATTAGACCAAGAACGGTCGCCAGCAGCATCCCGCCCAGCGAGAGAAGCGCGACAAACAAGGTGCTATCGAATTCCCGAATGGCGGCTTCGACATGGGGAATGTCTGTTCCGACCGTAAAGCGGTAACCACCCTCTTCCTCAGGCCCATACGCAGCAATAATGATCATGGGCCCCGTCGGCCCCTCCACTTCTTCGATGGAAGGCTTGCCGCGGACGCTCTTGTCCTGCGGAAGCGGCCCTATGCGACGTCCATCCAGCGAGCCACTAGCGAAAAGAACGCTGTCTCCGTCTGCGACTTCCCAATAGAATCCGGAGTCACGCTCTTCGTATCGTGGATCGCTGAATGGCAGACGCTCGACGGCGGCGCCCTGCCGGTTGAAGCGCGCAATCCGCTCGATCTCGGCGACGTGCACCTCAAGCTCCTCATCGAACTGAGCTTCCACTTGCGTACGGAAAATAAACGAGAAGGCGAAGTAGCCCAGCGTCAGCGCTATAACCAGCCAGACCGCAGCCGCGGCAGCCAGACGAAAACGCAGGGACTCGAACGCGCGCATTTTTCAGCCGAACCTGTAGCCCATCCCGCGGAGAGTCTTGATCTTCTCCGCTCCGATCTTCCGGCGAAGGCGTCCAATGTACACCTCGATGGTGTTCGACTCGCGCATGTCCTCTATGTTGTAGAGATGCTCGACCAGTTCGGTTTGCGAAATCACGTGCCTCGGGCGATTCATGAAATACTTGAGCATCCGAAGCTCAAGGGACGTCAGATCAAGCGCTTTTTCACCGACGAAGACCTCGCCCGTTCCAAGGTTGATGGTGATGTCATCGTGAGTGAGAAGGTTTGACGCCCGTCCCCACCCCCGCCGCTTCAACGCATGAAGACGAGCCACAAGTTCGGGCATGTGAAATGGCTTGGTAAGATAGTCGTCAGCGCCCTCATTTAGGCCGCCTACCTTGTCAATCCATGTGCCGCGGGCTGTGAGAACCAGGACTGGCGTCGCAACGCCGCGTGAACGCCACTCTTTGAGGACCTCCAAGCCTGGCCTGCCTGGCAATCCCAGATCGAGAATTATGACCTCAATCTGAGGTTGCATACCGAGTTCCAGGCCATCGTCGCCATCGACCGCCAACTCCACGACAAATCCGGCTTGAGTCAGGCCGCGCTTGGTACGCGCGGCGAGATCATGATCATCCTCGACCAACAACACATGCACGGAATGTGCGCCCCCATCTCTGACCTGGCTCTATAGCCTGCGAAACTGAAATGAACCTGAAATCCAGCAGTCAGATTCGTTTCAGGACAGCTTCAAGCCAGAATTATGAACGTGCGCTATGCAATCGCCAGCGGCAGTTACGGGTTGGTCGCTCCTGCGTCTTGCTCGCAGTCTCAGAACCCGACCTGTGTATTCGGCCGCGCGATGACGGGTATGGCCCCACCTACCGTCAAAGTTCCGGTCGGACGGCGGGGGCCGCCATTTCGTGGCGGCCCCCGACCGCCGCCAGCCTCACCTACATTGATGACAACCGAGGTCTTGAGGCGACCGCTTGCCAGATTTTCGTCGGCATAGGCCGTACACAGACGACTGGATAGGTAGCCCCATGAATCTGTCAGACTGGTGTCAGCGCTCTGCTTCATCCCCTGCCTTGTCGACGCAAAACTCAAGCGACGACTGCATACGTCAATTACGATCGACACCTCGGACAAGCGGGCAGAAAAAAATGCGATCATTCTCTCTCCCGCTCGTCGCAATCGGGCTCGCGCTTTCTCAGACAGCGGCGGCAGATAGCCGTGCTGCAATCTCTGTCTCCTCCCAGCAGCAGGAACGCCTGGGCATTGTTTCGCAGCAAATCGCGCGTGCCGAGGATGTGGTGCTTGTCGAGATGGTTGGCCGTGTAAAGCGAGCGCCCAGCGCTGTACGTGCGGCCGTGGCTTCATTCTCGGGCGCTATCACAAAGCTGCATGTGGTTCCCGGAGCTATTGTGAAGGTGGGCGACCCGCTTGTTTCGATGTCCAGTCGCGACTTCGCTGCGACGGCTTCCTTGCACGCACAAGCCTTGGCAGAAGTTCGTGCCGCCGAAACAGCATTGCAGCGTCAGAAGGAACTTCTGGCTGGCGGTCTGGTCACCAAGGGATCCGTTGAAGAGGCTCGATCCCGCGCTGAGCGTGCACGGGCAATTGTCGCCGAATCGTCTGCGCTGGCCCCAACCTTTGCGAAACAAGCCAATGGCACGGGCGGTTACATCCTCCACGCTCCAGTTGCTGGCCGGGTGGGCGCCTTCGTTGCGCAGGTTGGCGACACCGTGGAGGCCATGACGACACTTACGTCAATAACGACCACCAAGGACATGTGGATCGAGTTGCAGATGCCGCAGCAGCTTATCGGGTCCATTTCGATTGGCGACCTCATCGAGTTCTCTGGCGGTGCGCGAGGAAAAATCACCTCCCTCACGGATGTGATTGATCCGACGACGCGTACAGCAC
>JAVBYB010000488.1 GCA_030824255.1 bacterium | reverse complement strand
TCGTCGTCACAGTTCCGCCCGTCACATCCGCCGCCTCCATGATATCGCCCGTCGTTAGCCCGGCGCTGCGGAATGGCGGCTCTTCCCAGTTTGTCATCGGCGACAGCCTGCGGCTCAGCGCTCCCACCGCAAACATCAGGAGGTTGTCCAGCCGCCGCTGCGCCGCCGTGTCTTTAACTTTCCGGAACGGCGACAGCGAATAGACCGATATCGAATCGCCGCCATCCTTGTGCGCGAACACAGACGCCGCCATCTCGCGTACCGCCGGCGCGTAGCTGAGATCCGGATCATCCCCGTTATCGCCCACCCCTGCCCAACTCCCGAACCGCGCGCGGACTTTTGCCTCAACCGCATCGACGTCGAAATCGCCCACCATCATCAAGGTCGCCCGCTCCGGCCGGTAGTAGCGTTCATACAGCGACACCAGCTGCTCGCGCGTCGCCATCTGCAACACATCCGCCTTGCCGATCGGCATGCGCTGCGCCGCCAGAGCCCCCGGCAGCAGGAACTGCATCATCTGGTCGCTGCGCCGCCGCGCAAAATTGTCCCCGCGCCGCCACTCCGCCAGCACGACACCGCGCTCGCGATCAATCGCTTCGGCGTCAAAGGTCAGCTCGCTCGACGTCTCGCGCAGCAGGAACAGCGACTCATCGATCAGCTCCGCCGAGGCATTCGGCAGGTCGAGCATGTAGGTCGTCTGCTTCTGCCCCGTCTGCGCATTGGTGTCAGCGCCGAACGCCAGCCCCAACCGCTCAAGGATCCGCACCATCTCGCCCTCGGGCACGTTGCGGGACCCGTTGAACGCCATGTGCTCGATGAAATGCGCCAGCCCCTGCTCACTGTCCGCCTCATGGAGCGATCCAAACGCGAACGACAGCCGCATCGCCACTGCGCCAGGCGGCAACGCGTTGCGCATCAGCGCATATCGCATCCCATTCTGTAGAACCCCAAACCGTACAGCTGGATCAGGCGCGATGTCGCTACCCTCATGCGCCCACGGGCTCGCATACTCAAGCGATTGCGCCAACGCCGGTCCCGCCAGCATCGCCTGCCACAGCAGCAGGGCCGCAACTATCCGCCTCATGCACACCCAAATGCCTCGCACCATCTGCGACTATGCAGCCTCAAGGCTCAATGTCGATTGCGCGACGTCAGTTGGCGATCAAAGAAGGGCGAGCATGGCGCGAGCCCTACTCCACCTGCTCTCCGTTCATCGACATCGCCGCGCCGCAAAGATAGACAGATCCTGCGATATAGACCTTGTCAGCCGTCCGTTGCGCGATCTGCACCGCGTCCATCAGGTCACGCGCCAACTTCGACTTTGCGCCCAGCGACGCCACGATGCTGGCCACATGGTGCGGATCGGCGCCGGGCCCGCCTTCCTGTCCGCCACTATCCGGCAGCGGACATAGGGTGAACGCATCCGCGACCGGCTTCAGCTCGCCCAGCACGCCCTCGATATCCTTCACGGCCTGGCTTGCGAACACAATGGCGATCCGTTCGCCAGGTTCGCGCCCCGCCTTGATCGCCTGCGCCAGCGTCGCCGCCCCGCCCGGATTGTGCGCCGCATCGACCCACACCGCGCCGCCGGCCGTCAGCGGCCCCGGCTTCAGCCTCTGCAGACGCGCCGGCCACGTCACTTCGCGCAGGCCCGCCGCCATCGCGTCCGGCGTGAAGCGCCCATCGCGCAGCGACTCCACCGCCGCGCATGCCGCACCTGCATTCTGAGACTGGTGCCTGCCCGGCAGTCCCAGCCACGGCGCACGCACTTTCAACCGCGCGCCAGAAAAGGTGAAGGCATCGCCATCCCATCCCGCCCGCCAGTCTTCGCCCGCGGAAAGGATCGGCGCGCTCGTCGTCCGCGCTTCCTCGCGCAGCACGCCCATGGCGATCGCCGGCTGCTCCGCGATGATCGCCGGAACACCCTCACGGAAAATCCCCGCCTTCAGGCGCGCAATCGCCGCCACACCTGAGACGTTGAACATCGCTTCATGGTCACGGCTGATCGGCGTCACCACGCACGCCGCCGGCCGGCTCATCACATTTGTGGCGTCCGTCGCCCCGCCCGCGCCCACCTCGATGATCGAGATATCCGCGCGCTCTTGGGCGAACAGGCAGAACGCCGCCGTGGTCAGCGCCTCGAAATAGGTCAGCTGCTGCGTCCGCCGCCAGATATCCTGCAGCACATCCGCCAGCGCCTCGTCGCTCACCAGCTTGCCCGCGACCCGGATACGTTCATTCACGCGCGCAAGATGCGGCGACGTGAATGCGTGCACCTTCAGCCCCGCCGCCTCCGCCATCGCGCGAATGAACGCGCCGGTAGAGCCCTTGCCATTCGTGCCTGTCAGATGGATAGCGCGCGGAATACGGTCCTGCGGATCGCCAAGATCGACCAGCGCCTTGCGGATATGCGCTGTGCCCCATGATGGAGACACTCTGCCCGCCATGTTCTCGCGGAACCGGTCGAGTTCGTTTTTGACGATGACGGCGTCGCCCAAGTCCAAGTCTCCGCTATGGCGACACCAGATTACGCTGGCACATTACGAATGGATTGATGTCCGGCAAACCAACTTCCCGGCATGGGAGAGTGCCATCTGTGTGTTGCCTCCATGCCGCGATCGGTGACAGCTAAAACGAATACGGCGTCCCTTGTCAGAGACGCCGCACTCAAATCCGAAAGCCGATGCGATCTACTTCGCCGCAACTTCCTCAACCACCTTGGCGCGCTTGCCGCGCGAGGGTGGCATCAGCATGCCGAGCACGGCGCCGATCGTCGGCGTCAGCTCCTTGCGGTGGCACACGATATCCACCATCCCGCGCTCGCGCAGGAATTCAGAGCGCTGGAAGCCTTCCGGCAGTTTCTCGCGGATTGTCGCCTCGATCACGCGCGGGCCTGTAAAGGCCAGCTGTGCGCCGGGCTCCGCAATTTGCACATCGCCCAGCATGGCGTAGGACGCCAGCACGCCGCCCGATGTCGGGTCAGCCAGCACGACGATGTAGGGAAGTTTCGCGCGCTTCACGTCCTGGATCGCCAGGACCGTGCGCGGCATCTGCATCAGCGCGAACGCGGATTCCTGCATCCGCGCGCCACCCGAAGCGGTCACCACGATCAGCGCCGCCTTTCGGGCGACAGCCGTCTCTGCCGCCTTGATGAAAGCCTCACCCGCCGCCATGCCGAGCGATCCGCCCATGAAGGCGAAGTCCTGCACCAGCACCACCGCTTTGCGCCCGTTGATATCGCCATGACCGGCCGCCATGCAGTCGTCGCGGCCTGTCTTGGCCTTGGCCGACTTCAGGCGATCTGTGTAGCGCTTGTCGTCCTTGAATTTGAGCGGGTCCTTGGGCACCGGCGGCATGGGGATGTCCGCATAGACGCCGCCATCGAACATGTAGCCGAAGCGCTGCTCGGGCGTAATGCGCAGGTGTGCGCCCGCGGGCGTAACCCAGTACGAACTCTCCAGCTCCTGCCGGTAGACCAGCTCGCCGGTCTTCGGGCATTTGACCCACAGGTCATCGCCCTTGGTGTCCTCACCCTTGGCGAAGATGGACTTCAGCCCGGGAGGAAGATTGGTCAGCCAGTTCAATGAACGCTCCGTTCAATACGTGCCGAGGCTATGGCGTTTGACAGTGTCTTTGCAACCACACTTATTTTCTTGACAGATGAGCCGGGATCGCCTTGCTCAACCGCTTCGCGAACCTGTTCAACAAGCGCTGACCCAACGACAACGCCATCGGCAATACGCGCGAACTTGGCTGCCTGCTCCGGGGTCCGCACGCCAAAACCGACGGCGACGGGAAGGTTGGAAATGCGCTTGGCGCGTTCAACCCCTGCTGTGATGTCTGCGTCAGCGCCGACGCCCGCGCCGGTCACGCCGGCGACCGAGACGTAATAGACGAAGCCGGAAGATCCGTTCGCAACTGTTTCCATGCGTTTTTCTGTCGTCGTCGGTGTCGCCAGGCGGATCACGGCGAGGCCATGGGCCTGAAGCTCGTGGCGCAGTGGGGCGTCTTCTTCCGGCGGGAGGTCGACAACGATCAGGCCATCGACGCCCACTTCGGCTGCGGCCTTGGCAAAGGACGCATAACCCATCCGGTGAATCGGATTAGCGTAACCCATTATGATGATTGGTGTTTTCGCATTTTCGGCGCGAAAACGCCGCACGATGTCGAGGGTGACCCGCAGATTGGCGCCTGCAGCAAGGCTTCGCAGCGCGGCTTTCTGGATTGCGGCCCCATCAGCCATGGGGTCGGTGAAGGGTGCACCCACTTCGATAATGTCGGCGCCAGCCTCCGCCAGAGCCTTGATATTGCGGAAACTTGTCTCGATGTCGGGATCGCCCGCCATTAGGTAACCGACAAACGCCGCCCGGCCCTGTTCAGCACAGGCAGCAAACGTCGCAGCGATCCGGTCAGCGGTCATGGGATATGGGTTTTTCAGGGTTTAGTGCGCTTCAGACTGTCAGGGCCAAACGCAGGTTCCATTACGCCCAAATGGGCCGGAAGCCTCGAATTATAACCGAATCCCATTCCGGCGCCGACCCCCCGTCTCGCTTCCGAATGCCGCACTGCAACGAAAAGGGAACACGGCGGAGCTTACCGTCCGAACTTCTCGAACGATACCGTCAACCCGCCGGACTGCGCATCCACCGGCATCTCCCGCTCGAACGCCCGCATGGTCGAGAAGTCGATCGCGAGCTGGCGGTGCGAATGCCCGCCCGCCTCCCGGCTTGTCTCGACATTCATGATGTACTTGCCGGGCGCCACCGGCTTGCCGGCATCGTCGATGCCATCCCAGTAGACCTTGTATGTCCCCGATCCGCGCGTCGACATCGATCGCCCGGCGAAAAAGTCATCGACCTTTGTACGGTTCTGCCGCCACCACACGCGATTGCCTTCATGCCAATCCTTGTGCCGCCCGATCAGCAGCAGGGTACGCACCGGCCTCCCGGCCTCGTCGCTCACCCAGATTGCGACATAGGGCGAACGGAAGGCGATCTCGCGCCGCATGTCCTTCGGTGGCGCCGTGAAGGTGATGTTGGCGATCCACCCATCCGCCCAGCCAGACCTGTAAAGGGGCTCCCCGCTCTTCTGCGGCGCCTCATAGTCAATCCAATGAATCTGCCACGCCTGATCGCCGCGCCACATGGCCTGCTCCGGCGTCGTAACACGCGCAGCCGACCCAGGCGCCCGGGCAATCAGCGCCTTGGCTTCCTCGTCTGAGCCTACCAGCATCGCTGTCGCCAGCGCATCCGCGTCCATCGTCGTGGGCGCCAATGCCGTTACGGATCGCCAATGCGACACCGGCCAGCCATCGCGCGGATTGATCGTCGCGCTCACCCGCATTCCGGCAATCTCCCGGTCACGCGGCCCACAGCCGGATGTCGCAACCCCCGCCTCGTCAAGCTCAACCGCCCCGCACGCCTTCGCATTGTCAAACGGCATCAGTGGCGCCGGCAGCTCCACCCGCCACCGTCCGCCCGCACAGCGTATATCCCCGCCAATGTCCAACATTGCGCGCGCTACACCTGGCACAGCCATCATCGCCGCCAGCGCGCGATCGGCAATGTAGCCTTTTGCCAGTCCATCCAGATCGAAGCGCACCCTATCCGGCCGAACAATCACGCGCGCCTTTGCATCAAGCTTCACATCAGCCCCGGCAATCTCCGCCGCCATCGCGGCCATCGTGGCGCGATCCGGCATCTCCTGCGCCGCACGCCACACCGAGAGAGGAAGTCCCAGACGCCCGCTATAAGCCCCCGAACTCAGATTCCGCCATCGCTCTGCCGCAGCCACAACCTCAAACAGCTCCGGCGATGCAACATGCGTCTCTGCCGCATTCAGCCGTGAAATCTCGGCGGCCGGGTCGCGCCAGTTGAACACGCCATCAAGTCTGTCGATCTCGACACGCGCCGAGCACGCTGCGCGATACGCAGCCGCCTGCGTCACCGCATCGACCACCATACTCAACCGCGTGCCGAGCACGCATGGATCGTGAAACACATACCCGCCCTGCTCCGGTAACACCGCCGCAGACGTCGCCATCACGGGCGCTTCAGGAATATCCGCCGGCAACATCGCGCCGGCCTAGAAGCTCGCCCCGTCGACCTTCTGGATTTCCAGCGTATCCAGATCGATGCCCGGCACGCAGCGAAGGTTCACCGCCACCATCTGCTTGCCATCCGGCGCGACGCCGCCGCCATGGGTCGAGATCCCGCAGTTGGCGCAGAAGTAGTGATTGATCGCCTGCTTGTTGAACAGGTAGACCGAGACGTCCTTCTGCGGCGTCGTCAGCCTGAAATTTTCAGGCGTCGTGAACGCCAGCATGTGCCCCGCGCGTCGGCAGTAAGAGCAGTTGCACACCAACGCGCCGCCGAAATTCCCAGTCAGCTCGAACGCCACTTTTCCACAATGGCATGATCCGGCATGTGTGCTCATCGGCGGTCTCCTCTGTTCCGCCTTGTACCCCGCGGCCGCCACACACCGGAAGCCCTCTATTCGATCTGTCTGCCCGTTCTGGTCATTCGTACATCCGTCAGTCATCGTCATGAGACCGTTGCAACGCTCACGCGTTTCCCGCCAATGATCCCCTACGCCGATGCCTCAGGAAAATCCGGCATCGTCGCTTACCAGACAACCCGGACCAGCATTATCATCCGCTTCGTGGGTGGAGCGCGTTACGAGTACAACGACCAGAAGCCGGGCCCCGCCGCCGTTTCGCGTATGAAGGCTTTCGCTGAACAAGGCCGTGGCCTGGCCGCCTACGTCTCCCGCTTTGTCCGCGACAACTATTTCCGCAAGCTTTGACGATTGAGCCGGGATGACTGGCAGGGGATGAGCGGCGCCGCACTGGGGGAACAGCGCGGCGCCAGACCATCAAATGCAGCCGCATGTCGTTCCGGTTTGGGGGCCGGAGAGAGCGCGGCGACGAAGGTCGTCCTTCGTGAGCCGCCCACGCCTGCGTCTTCGATGGGAGGTGTATACAAAATACAACAGACGGCCCGCGCGGCGACCATTTTCTCCCCGACAGCGAACAGGAGGCGCCCCAACCCCAGCGCGAGCGGCGCCATTGAGCTCCGGCAGTTCCACGGAAAATTACGATGGTAGGCATAGTGACACGCCCGCGCCCGTCAGTTTCCGATCAGGAATGATCTCGCCTCATTCGCGAGTTTGACGGAGCCTCGGAAGCCTATACGCAGGCCACATCACTCACCTGAAAGCGAAGCAGCGTGTACATCTTCGCCGCGAACCGCTCGCCAACGCCCGTGACGTCCAACCGCGCGCACGCGCCTGTCGCGTCGGCTCCGCGCGTCCAAGTCTCCAGGTCATTCGCAGCCGTCTCCGCCTGCGTCCATCCCTTGGCCGCCAGTCCTTCGCGATAGCCCTTCATCGGATCGACGTCCGGCGCCAGCACGCAGTCAGCGTTCGGCGTCGTGTCCTCCATCCCGTCATCCGCGCACAGTTTCCACTTATCTCCCTGCACCACCGCCAGATCGAGAGTGCCCGGCAGGATCGGCTTGTTGGGCGGGCTGCACGCGGCAAGCGCCAGCGCAATGATCGCCAGCGCGGTTCGCATCAGATGCTCAACCCCAGATGCCCGGCCACCGCGAAGATGTCCTTATCGCCGCGTCCGCACATGTTCATGATGATGAGCCCGTCCTTGCCGAGTTCCTTCGCCACATCGCCCACGCGCGCCAGCGCGTGCGCCGGTTCCAGCGCCGGGATGATGCCTTCGAGCCGCGTGACGAGCTGGAACGCCTCGAGCGCTTCCTTGTCCGTGCAGGTACGATACTCCGCACGTCCCGTTTCGTGCAGGAAGGCATGCTCCGGCCCGATGCCCGGGTAATCAAGACCCGCCGAGATCGAGTGTGCGTCGATGATCTGCCCGTCATTGTCCTGCAAAAGGTAGGTTCGGTTACCATGCAGGATGCCCGGCTGCCCGCCCGAGAGCGACGCCGCGTGCATCGGCGTATCCACGCCATGCCCGCCCGCTTCAACGCCGATCATCCGCACGCCTTCATCTTCAAGGAAGGGGTGGAATAGTCCGATTGCATTCGATCCGCCGCCGATCGCCGCCACCAGCGCGTCTGGCAGGCGGCCTTCCTGTTTCAGGACCTGTGCTTTCGCTTCCTTGCCGATGATCGACTGGAAATCGCGCACCAGCATCGGATAGGGATGTGGTCCCGCCGCCGTACCGATGACGTAGAACGTGTTCGACACATTCGTCACCCAGTCGCGCAGCGCCTCGTTCATCGCATCCTTCAGCGTGCCAGTGCCCGACGACACCGGCACGATCTCCGCGCCGAGCAGCTTCATGCGGAACACGTTGGGCTTCTGGCGCTCGACATCCGTCTCGCCCATGAACACCACGCACGGCAGACCGAACCGCGCGCAGATGGTCGCCGTGGCGACGCCATGCTGCCCCGCTCCCGTCTCCGCGATAATCCGCGTCTTGCCCATGCGGCGCGCGAGGAGAACCTGCCCGATGCAGTTGTTGATCTTGTGCGCGCCTGTGTGGTTCAGCTCGTCGCGCTTGAAGTATATTTTCGCGCCGCCGAAATGATTGGTCATTCGCTCAGCGAAATAGAGCGGGCTCGGGCGACCGACATAGTGCTCCAGCAGCCAGTCGAATTCAGCCTGAAAAGTCGGATCCGACTTCGCCCGCGCATACTCCTGCTCCAGGTCGAGCACGAGCGGCATCAGCGTCTCGGCGACATACCGCCCGCCAAATTCGCCAAATCGACCGTTCGCATCGGGCCATTGAGCCCATGTATTCGAAAGCGCCGTCATAACCACATCCTTAGCTGTGACGCGTCCTTTACGCCCTGCCCGCCCTCCTTGGCCAGAGTGCAGATGTCCAAACCGCCAATGCGCCGCCCCGAGGTTGCATGAAGCTTCGGCATGCAAGATCAGGCCCACGCATCGCCGTGTCCATGCACGCCGTTGGGGACTTTTCCGGGCAGGCGCGCTACGACGACAGCACAGGAGGCAGCATGCGATTTATTGATCTGACATCATGGCAGGGCATCCTGCTCACGATATTCGGCGTTGCGCTGATTGCGCTCATCGGCGTCGGCATTCGCGTCCTGATGACGCTGACCATTCAGCAACGCCAACAGCGCATGAACCGCCAGATCAACGAGCGTCTCCGCACCCTCATTGCCGCCTACAAGGTGCTTGGCGGCTCCTTTACCGGTGAGCTGAGCGTCGATCCCAC
>JAVBYB010000540.1 GCA_030824255.1 bacterium | reverse complement strand
CGCAGCGTTGAAAGAAGTGTAAAGCCGTCGAGCTCCGGCATCTTGATATCAAGCACGACGAGATCCGGACGCTCGGAGCGGATACGTTCAAGCGCAGTGATGGGTTTCATCTCGCTGGCGACGTTCACCCCGCCATGGGCGGAGAAAGCCAGCGTCATGAATTCGAGGCATCGCGGATTGTCGTCGACAATCAGGACGGTCGCGAGTTTCGACATGCAGCCTCCCCTTGCCCGTGGCGGACTGTAACGATCCTCGCCCGCCTGTGAACCCGGAACATGGCGGCAGCACGCGGCTGTGTTGTTAACACGCCGCCGCCCTGACGCCCGCCGGCCTAGCCCACCTGACCCGCGAGGAACGCCTTCAGCTTTGCAAATGCGATGGCGCGGTGACTCATCGCATGTTTCTTCGCCGGATCCATCTCGCCGAACGTTTCGGTCTCGCCTTCCGGCACAAAGATCGGATCGTAGCCGAAGCCCCTGTCCCCGTGCGGCGGAAACACCAGCTGGCCGCGCACGATCCCTTCGAAACTCACCACATGCCCATCGGGCCAAGCCAGCGACAGCACGCAGACGAAACTCGCCCGCCGGTCGACCTCGCCATCTTCCGAAGTCTCCGCCTTGAGTCCGTCCTCAACCTTTTGCATCGCGGCGCGGAAATCCTTCTCCGGCCCGGCCCAGCGTGCCGAATAAATCCCCGGCGCCCCGGCCAACCCGTCACAGCTCAGCCCGGAATCATCCGCCAGCGATGGCTCGCCGGACGCGGTTGCCGCCGCCAGCGCCTTGAGCTCGGCATTTCCCGTGAAGGTGTCAGCCGTCTCGTCCGGCTCGGGCAGGCCAAGCTCGCCAGCGGAGACCGCCGTAAACCCGATATCGGACAGAAGCTCCCGCAGCTCCACGACCTTTCCGGGGTTGTGTGTTGCGGCCACCAGGCGGCCAGGCGCCAGTTTTCGGGTGATAATCATGACAAACTGCGCTCTTTCAGCCTCTCGGATGGACATCCATATCGTTTTTCGATATGGTCCGAATCCATCCCGCCAGAGAAGGTGGGATATGGCAAGCTAGAGCCTGGCAAGCCAAGGCTAAGCAAGCCACGGCCATACAAGCCAGCGTGGGGCGCGACTGTTGGGTTGACCAACTCTTGGGCAAGTTCAGGGTTGGTCATGCAAGAAGCCGCTTTACCCAGCGGCGTGGGGTCTGATCGGAGCCCGGTTATTCATGTTGATGCGCGCGACCGGCCGCGGGTCGATCTCGTCATTTCTAAAACTGGCTGTGGACGTCGCCTGGGTGGTGGCGTGCGCGCTGCTGGGCTTCATCTGGATCATCGCCGCTTTCTCGATCTACTACCTCGTGACCGGCGACCTGCTCTTCCCCCTTTTCGAGCGGATTGTGGTCTCGACTCCCCGTGATCTGGTGGTCTGGAGCCTCAATGGCTCGATCCTGTGTGTCGGCGCCATGATCGTCTGCGCCTACCTGCGCGGCGTCTTCGAGACCCTGGTGGTGCGCGACCCCTTCGTGCCTGAAAATGCAAAGCGTTTTGCAGCGATCGGCATCGTTCTGGCCATCATGGAAGCGGCCAGCATGTTCGTGACCACGATCGCCAGCATGTTGCTGGCGGCGCTCGGCCTGGCAGGTGAGAACCCGCCCTTCCTGATCCCACGGATCAACTGGCCGGTCTGGTTCGCCGTTCTCACCCTTCTTGTTCTCGCGCAGGTCTTCCGTGAGGGGGCGGCAATGCGCGAAGAGCAGAAGATGACGATCTGACCCCCCATCTTGTGATGGTTCGGTGATTGCAAGGGTCGTGAAGTACGGCCCGGACTTGGTTAAGGGCATGGCGCGGCCCCAACGCACCGACGAGACGCCGATGGATGGTCCGCCGGCACGAATAAAGGACGACAGCGGCGCCGATGGCGATCCGGGTCACTCTCGACAGGGTCCTTCTGGACCGGCGCATGTCGCTCACCGAGCTGGGTGATCGCGTCGGCATTACGCTTGCCAACCTGTCGATCCTGAAAACCGGCAAGGCCAAGGCTATCCGCTTCTCCACGCTGGAGGCCCTCTGTCGCGAACTGAACTGCCAGCCAGGCGACATTCTCGTCTGGGACCCGGACGAAGCGGCAGCCTCCGACGATGACGAAGATGGCGGACAGGCTGTGGCTGCCGAATAGTCGCCAATATTTCTTGCGAGCTTCCCCCAAGCGTCAACCTTGACGGACCGCCTGTGCATCTTGATCTCGTAATGACGGATCTGATCGCGAGCTTTCGAGTTCGGGGGCCATACCAATGACCGGCAGCCAGGCAAGCGGAATGTCCGGCGATATCTCCCAGCTCCTGCTGGGGATATGCGCAGGCATGCTGCTGACGATGTCGGCCGCCATGCTGCGCGCGCCGCGACCGGCCGCGCGCTGGACCGGCTTTGCGTTCTTCTTCTGCTCCGCCCTTTTCGCCATCAAGCTCTGGAACGACCAGGTGCGGCTGATCCCGCCGGAACTGTCCGTGCTGGTCGGCATCCTTGCCATGATGTCGGTTGGCTGGTTCTGGCTGATGGTGATGACGTTGTTTAACGACGTCGACCGTATTCGGCCGGTCTATTTTCTTGCGCCCCTGGCGATGGGTCTGTGCGGCATCATCAACGTGCTGCAACTGAAGCCTTTCATGCCGATCATGTGGACCATCACCACGGCGCTGCAGGCCGTGCTGGCCATTTCCGCAATCGTGATCGTCATTCGCAGCTGGCAGGACGACCTTGTTGAATCCCGCCGCCGCCTGCGCGGGCCGTTCATGGTGGCGGTCGCCCTCTACATCCTGTCGCTGAACGGCTTCGATATCCTGGAAATGTTCGGCGCCACGCCCGAATGGTATCCGATGTTCAACGCCGCCGTGTTCGCGGCGGTTGTCTTCGCGGGCGCCGCTGTTTTCCTTGATCCGCGTGGGGAGATGTTCGGCACGGAAGACGCCCCGGCCGAGCCTCGCATCGCTACCGGACAACCCGACAGCCCTGCGCCTCAACCCGTGGCGCAAGCCAACGGCAAGGCGAATGGTCACGACAGCCAACCCGCCGCCCCGTCCCTCGACCGCGCCGCCAAGGCCGACCTCGAACGCCTCGAAGCCCTGATGTCGCGCGATCAGGTCTGGAAGGAGGAAGGCCTTACCATCGCCAGCCTCGCCCTGCGCGCTGGCATCCCCGAGACGCAGCTGCGCCGGCTCATCAATGACTGCCTCGGCTACCGGAACTTCCCGTCCTATGTGAACGCCCACCGGATCACGGCCGCCAAGACCCGCCTGTCCGACCCCGGAGAGTCGCGCGTCTCGATCTCCACCATCGCCTACGACATCGGCTTCGCCTCGCTCGGCCCGTTCAATCGCGCATTCAAGGAGGAGGCAGGCGTTTCCCCTTCGGAATGGCGGCGGAAAGCGCTCGAAGAGCCCTCGCCGATTCCTGAACCGGTCTGATCGATTTCTGAAAACCGCCGTGAAATCAGACACGTGAAATCGGCGGGCCGGCGGCTCCTCATTTCCTGAAAAGTCTTGTCGAATTCTTGGAAGACGCTGCGTTTCCCGGAAACGGCGAGCGGGCGTTCGCGATCATGCCCATCCTTGGTTCATCCAAAGAAGGAAAAACCACATGGATACGAACGCCTCTTCCCCGAACACCTCCACGTCCTCCAACGGCGCCGACCTTCTCTCCGTCGCGCTCTCGATCGGCGCAGTCATCTGGGCCGCAGCCGCCAGCACGGCTCACGCCCAACCCGCGCAACAGCCCGCCGTCGAAACGATCAGCATCGCCGATCTCGACCTCTCCTCCGCTGACGGCGCCCGCGCCTTCCTGAAGCGTCTCGACATCGCCGCCCAGCGCGCCTGTGGCGTCGAGCCCGTGCGCAGCCCCCTGATGCCGCGCGAACCGGCCATGTTCGAACTTTGCGTCCGCGATGCTGTCGCCTCGGCTGTCAAAGGCGCGAACCAGCCGATGGTCGCCGCTCTCCACGCAGAACAGTCTCTCCCGGTCAACACGACGCTCGCGTCACGCTGATCGGCCCTGGCGGGCTCCCGCCATTCGCCTTCCCGGCGGGCTTCGCGGCCTTGCGAGGTCCGAAGCCCGCCGGAACTTTCTGCTTCAGCCTGCCGCCCACAGCCGCAGCAGGTTGTGGTAAGCGCCGGTCAGCGCCACCAGAGACGGGTGCCCATCCCCGATCTCGCCGCGCAGTTTCTGCATGGCGAGGTCCATGTCGAACAGGATCGACCGCTTGTGCTGCTCGGGCACCAGCGACTGCACCCAGAAGAAACACGCCACCCGCACACCGCGCGTCACAGGCCGCACCTCGTGCAGCGTGGTCGCCGGATAAAGCACCATGTCGCCCGCCGCGAGCTTCACGGCCTGCGATGTCGAGCCTTCCTCGATCACCAGCTCGCCGCCGTCATAGCTCTCGGGCGGCTCTAGAAAAAGCGTCGCTGAAAGGTCCGTCCGGATGCGCCGGCCATCCCGCGTTTGCCGGAAGGCATTGTCCACGTGCACGCCAAAGCCCTGCCCGCCGGCATAGCGGTTGAACAGGGGCGGAAAGATCTCGGCCGGCAGCGCCGCCGTCTGGAACAGAAGGCTCCGGCCCAGCGCATCGAGCACGATCTGCGCCGCCTCGCGCCCCTCGGGACTGTCCTCGGGCAATTGCGCATTGTCCTTCGCCAGCGCCGACTGATAGCCCGCCGTCGCGCGGCCATCGGCCCAAGCCCCACGATCGATCAGCCCGCGCACGCGCGCGACACTGGCCGCATCCAGCACGCCGTTGATCTCGAGGATCATGTTGTCCTGCCCATGCCGGCGAGCCTAGTTGCGCCCGCCAGCCGCCTCAATAGGTGAGATCGAGCGAGAGAATGGCCGAACGCGACGCCGCCGGAATGCTCTGCCCGCTGGAGAAGGACTGGAAGTAGGTCTCGTCCGTCAGGTTCTGCAGGTTGAGGCGCAACTGCACCGTATCCGTCATCTCCCACTCCACCGCTGCATCGAGTGTCGTGTACTCCGGCGCCACGATTTGAATGTTTGCCGTGGGTCCCGTGCGGACATCGCTGATGCGCTCGCCCACATGCTGCACGCCACCGCCCACCATCCAGTCACTGTTGATGCGCCAGGACGTCCACAGGCTCGCCGAATGCTCCGGCAGGTTGTCGAGGCGCTGGCCGAGCTCGAAGGCGTTGTTGGACTTGGTGACTTCGCCATCGAGATACGAATAGCTGGCGATCACATTCCAGCCCGGCAGCACAGTGCCGACAGCGGAGACCTCGAAGCCGTCCACGCGCTGCTCGCCGTCGAGCACGACCGGCGGATCGCCCGGATTGACGCCCGGCGTCCGCGCATTCGTCTTGTCGATGCGGAACAGCGCGGCAGCCAGCTGGAGACTTTCAAACACATCCCATTTCGCGCCGATCTCGACGCTCTGGCTCTTCTCGGGGTCGACGTTGAAGTTCGCCGCCGTCACCGGCGGCGCATTGTTGCCGCCCGCCACCTGCACGATGTCGGCCCGGCCGGAGGTCTCGAAGCCCGAGCCCCAGGCCACATAAATGCTGGCCGACTCGATCGGCTTGAAGACCAGCGAGGCACTGCCGCTCAACTCGCCATCGTCTGCGGACAGGTCGGTTGCAAAGCCCGCGACCGTGGAGCCGGGATCGACGATCCCGCGCACGCGCGTCTCCACGGCGTCATAACGCACGCCGCCATTGATGATCCATTGCGGCCCGAGCTCGATCGAATCGAACACATAGGCGGACGCCACATCGGTCTCCACGAGGGCGCGCGTGCCATTGTAGGGCAGCGCCGGCGCGGTCTGCAGCACGGGATTGAACAGGTTCATGGCCGGGCCGTTCGCATCGAGGCGGCGGCGGTTCTCCGTCCGCTCGTCGGAGATTTCCACGCCCGTCACCAGCGTATGCGCGAGACCGCCCGTGTCGAAGGCAAGCGTCAGGTCCGCCTGCCCGACCAGCAATTCCTCGACCTGGTCACGCGGCTTGCGGTTGCCCACGGCCTGCGTCGTGTCGTTCAGCGTTGTCACCGCGCCGACAAAGCGGGGGGCCGAGACGATCGTGTCATTGTGCACGCGGGCATAGCGGCCCTGCACGCGCAGGCTGGCTGCGTCGGACAGTTCATGCGTCATCCGGGCCGTGACCATCCTGGCTTCAAGCTCGCGATAGTCGTTCGCATAGCCGTAGAAATTGCTGGTATCGACCGGCGCCGCGCGCCCCTCGAGCCCTGAACCGGCCAGCGTCGTGTTGCGCGCATTGGGCACGCCATAGTCAGGCACGTCGTCCTGGTTCATCTGGAAATAGCTGAGCGTCACGCGCGTCGCGCCGTCGAGCCCGAAGGCGATCTGCGGTGCGAAGGCGACACGCGAGTTCTTCACGACGTCGCGGCCCGGCTCGTTCGCATCGTGCGCCATCGCGTTGAGGCGGAAGGCGATGCCGGCGTCTTCGGACAGCACGGTGTTGTAGTCCAGCGTGCCGCGATAAAGGTCGTCGGTGCCAGCGGCGAGTTCGATCTCCGCGAAATCGTCCATCTGCGGCTGACGGCTGACGATGTTGATCGTTCCGCCCACATTGCCCCGCCCAGCAAACGCGGACGCCGGACCCTTCGAGACTTCGATGCGCTCGGCATTGAAGGGATCGCGGAAATAGTTGCCGTTGTCGGGCAGGCCGTCGACGAAGATGTCGTCGCGCGCCGAGAAGCCGCGGATCTTCATGCTGTCGCCGCCGGGAGGATTGCCCTCGCCCGCCTGGATCGACACGCCCGTGATGTTGCGCAGCGAGTCCCGCAGCGTGCGGCGGCCCTGCTCGTCCAGCAGCGTGTCCGACATGATCGCGACCGTCTGCGGCGTATCGAGCACCGGCTGCGTAAGCTTTGGCGAGGACAGGGTCGGCACGCCATATCCGTCGATGACGACCGTATCCTGGCTATCGGACGGCGGATCGGACGGGTTGGTCGTTTGCGCGTGCGCCGCGCCGGCGCCGAGCGCCACGGCCGTTGCCGTGGCCGAGGCAATCAGCCCGCCCCGGAGGCTCGCCCGGCCCTGCACGCGTGTAATCGCCATGATCGTCCCCTGCTGCTCGAACACTGGATTTCGGGGCTATCAGGGTTGCGAATTGCTCGCAAGAAATGGAGCGAACGCTTCGCACTTTCACTCTCAGCGGTGCAAAATCGTCTCTTTTTTATCACAAATTCAAGGTGATAGTAACCGCCGTTACATTTTGCGACGTTTGTCCGGTTTCCCCTGCTTCGGCTGGGCCTTGAGCCAGAAGCCGAGCGTCATGACCTTGGCGTCATCGAAAAACGCCGCGTCGACGCGGTCCAGGAAATCCGCGCGGCTAAACTCCACCCGCTTGATGTCTTCCTTTTCAGCCGCCAGCCCGGAAGCCTTGGGGTTCACCAGGTCGGCCGTCACGACCGGCGCGTAATACAGGAAGATCCGCTCCGAGCTGGACCCCGGCGAGACATAGCCCTGTGAGACCAGCGTGAGATTGCCGGCCTGATAGCCGACCTCCTCCATCATCTCGCGCCTGATACAGTCTTCCGGTTCCTCGTCTTCCTCGACCGAGCCAGCCATCGCCTCGACGATATAACCAGGCCCCTTGTCGAACGTGGCGATGCGGAATTGTTCGGCCAGCACGATCACGTCGCGCTCGACATCGTGGATCAGCGCTGCACAGCTGTCGCCGCGCTCGAACACCAGACGCTTCACGTCCGCAAGCTTTCCCCTGCCTGCGACGCGGTCATAGTCGAAGACATATTCATCGATCTTGTAGCGGCCCTTGAAGACCGTCTTCTTCGACTTGATGTCGACCGTTCGCTTCTTCGTCGCCATCAGCCGAATTCCTTCACCACGATACGCGCAACTTCCGCGTGAGCTGTCGCCTTCACCCCGATCGGGACCGTGCTCTCGCTGATGTAGCTGGCGATCACGATGGGCGCGCGGCCCGGCGGAAAGGCAATCGCCACATCATTGTGCGAGCCATTGCCGCCAGTACCGGTCTTGTCGCCTGCGTTCCAGCCCGCTGGCAGACCGGCGCGCAGGCGATCAAGCCCTGTGTTCGAGGCCCGCATCCATCCGATCAGCATGTCGCGTAAAGCCGCGTTCAGCACTTCATCCGTTGTCAGCAGTCGCGCCAGCGTCTGGGCCATCGCCTCGGGCGTAGTGGTATCGCGCTCGTCACCCGGCGCATTCTCGTTGAGCGCGGGCTCTGTACGATCCAGCCGCGTCACGCCATCGCCAGCTTCCCGGAAGAAGCGCGTCAGACCTTCCGGGCCCATCATGGGCACGAGCAGCAAATTCGCCGCGCAGTTGTCGCTGACGGTGACGGTCGCCTCGCACAGCTCCGCCAGCGTCATCCGACCCAAGCCTGTTTCCGGATCTATCTTCGTCTCGCATACCGGCGAGTGCGCAATCAGGTCCCCGCGCCGGAAAAGCATGTGATCATCGAGCAGCATTCCACTCTTCACACGTCTCAGAATACCTGCCGCCAGCAGCCATTTGAACGTCGAGGCCATCGCGAAGCGCTGGCCCATGCGATAGCCAATGCGCCGGCCGCTGCCGGTGTCGATGGCGCACACGCCCAGGCGTCCGCCGATGTGATCGGCGACTGACCGGAACCGTTGGATGTAATCGAACTCGCGCTGTGGCTGGACAGGCTGTGGCGCGACAGGCGGCAGGGGCGCTTGCGCAAACCCTGCCCCCGCGCATCCCGCCAGCAGCAGTCCGCCGCCCGCAACGACACTCCGCCGCGTCAGCATCCTGCGAACTCCTAGAGGCCGAGCGCGATCCGCTGGGCGGCGAACAGTTCGTCGGTGCCAAGAACGGCAAGGTCGATCAGCGAATTGAACTCGTCGCGGCTGAACGCGCGCTGTTCGCCCGTGCCCTGGATCTCGATCAGCTTGCCGCCCGAGGCCATGACAAAGTTTGCATCGACCTGTGCGTCGGAATCTTCCGGATAGTCGAGGTCGAGGACGGGCACATCCTTGTAGATGCCGCATGACACCGCCGCGACTTGCGCGGACAGCGGGTTCGTCTTGATGACGCCTTCGTCAACCAGGTATTTGCAGGCAAGTGCGAGGGCGACATAGCCGCCCGTGATCGCCGCCGTGCGGGTGCCGCCGTCTGCCTGCAGCACGTCACAATCGAGCGTGATGGTGTTCTCACCCAGGGCTTTCATGTCTGTAACGGAACGCAGCGCGCGGCCGATCAGGCGCTGGATTTCCTGCG
>JAVBYB010000481.1 GCA_030824255.1 bacterium | reverse complement strand
TGACGAAGCGCGCGGCCCAGTTGCGCTCGTCCAGGGTCATGCGCGGCACGCGGTCGACAAGGATGGTGGCGTAGTGGCGCGCAAGCGTGAGGTAGTCTGCCGCGCCGAGCGGCTGCTTGCAGAGTTCGTCAAAGGTGAAGCGGGCGACGCCCATTGCCTGTTTCGCGACGTGCAGCTTGCGACCCTGTACGTCGAGCGTTTCGCTGGCGATGTCCGCGCCGGCGGTGAGGCGCGCTAAGGCGGCGTCCATGGCGGCGTCTGCGGCGGGGCCGAGCGGGGAATAGTAGACGGGCGCTGCGACGAGGCGTTCGAGGCGATAATCGCGCGCGGCCTTCAGCTCGATCACGTCGAGCTCGTCTTCCAGCCGCTTGATGAAGGGCAGGAAGAGCTGGCGGTTGATGCCGTTGAGATAGAGGTCGGATGGCTTGCGATTGGAGGTCGCCACGATCGTGACGCCGCGATCGAACAGCTGTTCGAACAGGCGGCCGAGGATCATGGCGTCGGCGATCTGCGTGACGTGGAACTCGTCGAAGCAGAGGAGGCGGGCCTTGTCGGCGATGCGCTTTGCGGTGGGCGCAATCGGATCGCCGGAGCCGGTCTTGCGCCATTCGAAGATGAAGGCGTGCGTTTCCAGCATGAAGTCATGGAAGTGGATGCGGCGCTTGTCCTTCAGCGGGGCGGCATCGAAGAACAGATCCATCAGCATGGACTTGCCGCGTCCGACCGAGCCCCAGATGTAGAGGCCGCGCGGAGGCTTTGCCGAGCTGAACCAGCCACGCGCGGCGCCGAGCGCCTTCGCCAATCCATCCAGACGCTCGATGGCTTCGGCCTGCGCCGCGTCCGGCGAGATCCGGCCGGCGGCGAGGCGGTCCGCATAGAGCTGTTTCACGCGCGTCATGGCTCACGCGCATAGCGGGGTTCAGGGGGAAAGGAAAAGCGGTTTCGCGTCGCGCCGGGGCGGACGCTTCACCATTTGGAGGCGTTCTTCGCGTCGGCTTCCGGATCGCAGGCCGCGCCGCAACGCTCGTAGTGCAGGGCGCGCAGGTCGGGCATCGGGTTGGTGATCTTGTTCGGCGGGATGCCCTGGCTGCTGGCCTCATGCGCGAGGATGAGCCAGCGGCCGTCGGTCTGCTTTTCGAGGATGAAGAGCGCCGAGGCCGCATTTTCGTATGTCGACTGTGCAGCCCAGGCGTAGAAGTAGCCGCGCTCCCACATCCGCGCCTTGGCGAGATGCGCGTCGACGGTCAGCTGGTCGATGTCATAGGTGAAATGCATCGCGCGGGCGGCGAGTTCGTGGTTGAGCCAGGGGCCGCGGATGACGGCTGCGCCGCTGTCCTTGTCGGCGGGGATCGAATAGCCGGGTCCGCCATCTATGCCGCCAGGCGCGATGAGCGCCCACGGCCTGTCAGCCGGCGTCTTGCTGACGCGCTCATACCAGCTGGCGATGACGGCGCGGATTTTCTCTTCGTCGCTCGCTTGCGCGCCCGCTGCAGGCGCCAGCAGGGCGAGGGATGCCAGAGCACAGAGAATGATGGCGCGCATGATCGTCTTCCCCACGTCAGGCGGGAGGTTCACGCACGATCACGGCGGAAGTTGGGAGCTCAGCCCGCGACGGACTTCGCCTTTTGCCCCGCGTCGGGCATCAGGCTGTAGAGGAAGTCGCGGAAGAGTTCGGGACGGCGCACGAAGTCGGCGAGCGGAAGCTCTTCCTTGCCGACGGCTTTCGGCGCGCAGTCGACGCCGGCGCGCACGAGGCTGTCCATGACTTCCTGGCGCTTGTCGCTCGCGGAGACGATGGCGACGCGGAAGCGGCCCATGTTCGCGATGCGCGTGACGGTGGCGTCCTCGTCGGTTGAGTCCGGCAACATCAGGTCGATCACGACGAGGTCGAAGCGCTCAAGGCGGAGCTTGCGCTCAGCATCAAGCAGCGACGTCGCGATGACGAGGTCGATACCGTAGCGGCGGCGGGAGGCGGCGGCGGCGGCGGCGGCAAGAAGCTCGCCCGCGCGTGGGTGATCCTCGATCCAGAGAACCTTCATCCTCGTTCCCCCAGTCCCGGGTTGCAGTCTGACCAGCCCCGGGCTGTTTTTGCGGCTTGAACGCCGTCAGTTAAGTTTCGCAAGCGCGAAATGTGTGCAAGAGAGTTTTCGCGCGCGAAGCGTTACGAATGGTTAACGCCGTAGACGGACGTTGCCGTATCATTGAGTCGCCGGTGAGCAAAGTGGCAAACCTGCCCCCTACTGCGACTGAGGCTGACGCGGACAAGGGTCTTTCCGCCTTTATCGATCCCGAAGCGCGCGACTCCCACATCGTGGATATCATGATCGAGGAACGCTGCCCAACTTGGGTAGGCCATTGGTCATGGCCGGTCGTGCGGCCAATGCTTTTCTCAATGCTGGGGTATCGCAAGGCGATCCGGTGGGCTGATCATATCAAGACCATTACGTCAGGGCAGGCCTGCTTCGAGTATCTCGACAAGGTGCTGGAGCTGCGTGTTACCAGCACCGGCCTGGAGAAGGTTCCGCGCACCGGACGCAGCGTGATGGTGTCCAACCATCCGACCGGGCTGGCCGATGGCTCCATCGTGCTCGCGGCGCTCAAGCCGGTGCGCACGGACATCGAGATCATGGCGAACGCTGACGCATGCCGGGTCAATCCGCGTTTCGCCGAAGTCATCATCCCGGTCGAGTGGGTGCAGGACAAGCGCTCTATGGCGAAGACGCGCGAAACGCTGCGCCGGACATCGGCTGCGTTCGCCAACGAGCGGCTGCTGCTGATCTTCCCGTCCGGCGCGCTGGCGCAGATGCGGAAGGGCAGGCTGGTGGACGAGCCCTGGCACCAGACGGCGGTGACGCTGGCGCGCAAGAACAAGACGCCGGTGACGCCGCTGCATGTGAGCGGCCGCAACTCGCAGCTTTACTACACTTTCTGCGGCATCAATCGCGAACTGCGCGACATCACGCTGTTCCGCGAACTGCTCAACAAGCAGGGCGACAAATTTCATCTCACCTTCGGCCCGCAGATTCCGTGGGAGCATCTCAATGGCGATCCGCAGGCGGTGACGGACAAGCTGCGGCAGTATGTCGAGACCTCGCTGCCAAACGATCCGGAGAAGCCGTTTGAGCCGATGGCGGCAGGATAGCTTCACTAGGCTTGAGACGTTCTGTCATTCCGAACGCACGCATCAGCGTGCAAGGCGGAATCCCGGGGCGCATGATCCGGCCCTTTCCGTTTTGCGTGGTTGCTGCTTAGTGTCCGTCCAGCAGACGTAGCGGGGAAAACCGTTGGCCGACGACAATGTCATCAAGTTTCGCAAGCCGCCGCCGCCGCCCAAGAAGCCGAAGCCGCCTATGCGCGTGCCCGCCTGGGGAATAGTGATCCTCGGCGCGCTCGCCATCGGCGCGGTGAGCTATGTGCTGGACCAACAGACAGCAGCCTCGCCGCCGCGCGTCGCCGGTCCCTGATTTCGGCCTGTCCTGAAGCACGCATTCAAGGCAGAAGGCGCACTTCCTGTTTTCGGGCGGCTGCCGGTTGGTTTCGTGGCCCAGTAGACCAATGCGGCAGATCAATGCGGCGGACAGCATGAACACCACGGCGCTCAAGAATTTTCTCCGTGTCTACGGCGCGCCGATCGCCATCGTCGTGCTGGGTCTTGTCGTGGCCTTCATGTTCATGGCGCCAGCGCCGCCCAAGAAGATCACGCTCGCGGGCGGGGCGGCGGGCGGCGCCTATGCCGCCACGGCGCAGGCCTATGCCGAGGTGCTGCGCGGCTATGATGTGGAGGTTGATGTCGTCGAGACGGCGGGCTCCGTCGACAACCTGTCGCGCATCCGCGAGCGCAAGGTGGACGCCGGCATCGTGCAGACGGGCCTCGCCGCCGATCTCGATGTGAGCGGGGTCGCCTCCGTGGGCGCGGCGTTCTACGAGCCGCTGTGGGTCTTCCATCGCCGCAGCGTGCGGATCGAGACGCTGCACGATGTGGCCGGGCGGAAAGTTGCGATTGGCCCGGACGGGTCTGGCGTGCGCGTGCTGTCGCGGCTTCTGCTGGATGAGCATGGCGTGGGCGAGGGGCGGTATTCAGCTGTGCCGCTGGCGGGCGCGGCTGCCGCGGGCGCGCTGCAGGCCGGCGAGATCGAAGTGGCGCTCATCGTCTCGGGGCCGACAGCGCCCTATATCGCCGAGCTGCTGCGCGATCCGGAAGTGGCGCTGCTGTCGCTGCAGGAGGCGCATGCCCTGTCACGCCGGCATCCCTATCTGGCGGAGGTGACGCTCTATCGTGGCGTGATCGATCTGGCGGCCATTCATCCGCGCACGGACGTGACGCTGATCGCGCCGGCGGCGCAGATCGTTGTGCGCGACGACCTGCATCCGGCGATCCAGTCGCTGCTGATCGAGGCGGCGAAAACGGCCGGCAATGGCGGCTCGCTGCTGGCGGAGCCGGGGCGGTTTCCGACATCGCAGCTCACCGACATCGCGATCTCGGACGAGGCGCAACGCTATTACGAGAATGGACCGAGCTTCCTGCGCCGGATCTTCCCCTACAGCGTGGCGAATTTCATGGAGCGGGCGTGGGTGCTGGTGATCCCGCTGGTGACCCTGATCATTCCGCTGATCCGCGCGGCGCCGCCGCTCTATCGCTGGCGCATAAGGCGGAAGATCTATGTCTGGTACACCGACCTGCGCGAGCTGGAGGCCACAGGCCGGACCGCCACGACGGTGGAAGAGCGGATGGAGGTGCGGGCGCGCCTCGCCGACCTGCAGGAAGAGACGGGCAAGGTGGAAGTGCCGGTCAGCTATACGGATGACCTGTACCGGTTGCGCGCGCACATCCGCTTTGTCGCGGAGCTGGTCGACAAGCTGGCGTCGCAGGAACGGCACGCGCGGATCTGAGGAGGGGGCTGATGCTGTTGCGGTTCTTCTTCGATGCGGGGTCAGGCGTGTGCCTGTGGGCGCAGGATGCGGAGGCGAAGGCGCGCTTCGGCTATCCGGTGGAGGCGGCAGATCTCGATGTGCCCGAAGCGTTGCGGGCGGAGATCGAGCAGCTGGTGACGGACTATGACGACACCTTCCCGTGGGATGATCCCGGCAGCAACGTCACGGTCGAGCCGGACAGGACGATGTTCGGATACGAAGAATTCCCGCCCTTCGTGACGCGGGTGCGCGATCTGCTGCCGAGGCTTCGCGCGGCGCTGGGGCCGGGGTTTCAGATCGAGAGCGACTACGAAGGCTAGAGCCAGCCCGCGTCCTTCACGGCCTTGGCGTAGGTGCGGCTGACGGGGGCTTCGGCGCCGGATTTCAGTTTCAGCGTCACCTTGCCGTCATCGCGGCTGGTGTCGGCGAGGCCCCGGCGGGCGACCCACCAGGAGCGGTGGGTCTGCATCCCTTCCAGGCTCGCCAGTTCCCGGATGGCGTCGGCGAGACGCATCAGGATCATGGTCTCCCCGGCGCTGGTGTGGACGCGGAGATAGTGATCCTCGGCGGAAACGGCGTGAATCTCGGCGGCGCGGAATTTGGCGGGCAGGCGGTCGGCGAAGGCGAGGTTGGCCGGCCCGGATGCGGCAGCGGGCTGAGTCGCGGACGTCGAGGCGGCGGGGGCGGCCTTGCGGGCCTGCAGCAACGCGATTCCCCATGCGGCAGTTGTCAGGATGGCCGACAGGACGATCACGTAGAAATACTGCACCCACCACCAGCCCGGTGTGGACAGGGTCCCGTCGCTGGCCGCTTCAAGGATCACGAGGCCGGCCGTTATGGGCAAGGAGATCAGCGCCGAGACCGTTGCGATCTGGACGGCGGGGTGGGCTGCGGGCAGCCACCGCTCGAAGACCAGCGGGTTGACGAGCATCGACGAACCCGTCCCGACAGCCATCAGCAGCGTCCAGTAACCCACGCGCTCGGGAAGGGGCAGGTCGCCGGTGCCGTAGACGCCGAACCACGCGAAGATGATTCCAAGCGCGAAGCTGATCCCCGCCAATTGCAGGATACTCACAGCCCACGCAGGCAGCTGGCCTGCTGGCCGGGTCGCTTGGCTGGTTTCAGGTTCGGTCACTGGCGTTTCGCGGGCGTTTCCGGTCTGCATTTCACGCTTCGCGAGTGGTGTAACCCAGTGTTTCACGAAGCAAAACAGACCATTCGCGCAATTGGTGTGGCGAGGCTGCGGTTGGCGGGAAATGTTGGGGTCACCGGCGAGACAGCCGGCCCTGATACCCGGCCCTGATACGCGCAAAAACATAAGGTGACGCCATGACCCGCCTCCTCAACTCGCTCCTCTCGACCGCCGGCCTTGTCCCGGCAGCTGTTCTCGCTGTGGTTCTCGCTTTCCCGCAGACCGCCTCGGCTGATCCGGCCCAGGCCAAGCTCACGATCACGGTCACGGACATCAAGGACCACAAGGGCGCGCTGATGATCGCCGTGTTCGACCAATCGGGGTATGATGCGGACAAGTCGGTTGCCGGTCTGGCTGTTCCTGTGACGGGGGGGACTGCCTCGACGACGGTGGATATCGCGCCAGGTCGTTACGGTATCAAAATGTTCCATGACGTTGATGGCGACGGCAAGATGGGGACAAATCCGTTCGGCATGCCGATCGAACCCTTCGCGTTCTCGAACAATGCCCCGGCCCAGTTCGGTCCGGCCAAGTGGGACGCGGCAGCGTTCACGGTTGAGGCCCCCGCCACGACCCACACGATAAAGCTGCCGTCCTGAGCCAGAACCCGACCGGAGACAGACCCATGAACCTCTCCCGCCGCCTCTTCCTGCACTCAGGCCTGATGACGGGCGCCGCCTTGGCCATGGCGCCAAAGGTGTTTGCCGAGCCGGCGCTGCCGGGCTGGCATGTCGGCTATGAGAACGCCCCGGCGCAGGGCTTCCCGCAAGCTGCGATGACGCTTGTGTCCGGCAAGGCCCCCGCCGGCCTGACAGGCACGCTTTATCGCAATGGCCCTGCGCACTTCCGCCATGGCGACGCCTACGCCACCCACTGGTTCGATGGCGACGGCATGGTCCAGCGTATCGCCATCGGCGATGGCAAGGCTTCGCATTCGGGCAAGTTCATCGACACGCCCAAGCGGCGCGCCGAAATGAAAGCCGGCAGGTTCCTCGCGCCCGGCTTCGGGTCGGTGGGCGATCCGTCCTACCCGGTCGGCTCGTCGAATGACGTCAATCCCGGAAACATCTCCGTCATGATGTCGGGCGGCGAACTGCTGGCGCTGTGGGAAGCCGGCACGCCCTATCGTCTCGATCCGGTGACGCTGGAAACGAAGGGTCTCAAATCCTTCCGCGATGATCTGAAAGGCATGCCGTTCCTGGCGCATCCGAAACGCGAACCCGACGGCCGCGTGTGGAGCCTCGCGGTGAACAACCGCAGCCTCGGCATCTACAACATCAACCCGGATGGCTCGACGAAGTCGTTCGGCATGATCGACATGGGCGCCAATCATTACATGCACGACTGGGCGATGACCGAGCGCAAGCTGATCATCCTGTGCCAGCCCTGGATCCAGACGCGGAATATTCCGCCCTTCATCGACGGCTTCGTGTGGAAGCCGGAAGAGGGGATGAAATACCTGATCGTCGACAAGGACGACCTCTCGAAAACCCGCTGGGCGCAGGGCCCGGCCCGCGCCTTCTACCACACCGGCGCGGCGTGGGAGGAAAGCGATGGCACGATCAGGCTGGACGCGGCCTTCTATCCCGAACCCGTGCTTGGCTCGGGTGGCGGCGCGCAGGAGATTCGCGGCAGTTATTCGGGCGATCAGGCCACGTCGAAACTCACCATGGTGGTGATCCCGGTGTCAGGCGACGCACGGATGATCGAGACGACGATCGCGGGCGATTTCCCGCAGGTCGATCCGCGCCGCCACGGCCTCTCCCGGAAACTGACGGCGATGGTGACGGGGACGTCCAACGACCAGCCGGGCGGCAATGCGCTTGCTGTGCAGGACTGGTCCAGCGGCAAGGCGCAGATACACGATTTCGGCCAGCACTACATGGTCGAGGAGTTCCTGTTCACGCCCAAGGGGGCGGGCGCAGCAGAGAGCGACTCGTGGCTGATCGGCACGGCGATCAACACCAGGCTGAAGCGCTCGGAAGTGCACGTGTTCGATGCGGCGCATGTGGATGCGGGGCCAGTCGCGGTATGGCAGGCGGAGTATGCCTGGCCGCTCGGCTTCCACGGAACGTGGGCGGGAGTGTGAACGCGTCCCCCGCTTGCGGGGGACGTGCTTTTCTCCGCAACAAAAATTTAGACGCGCGTGACAGCGAAGCGTCGTAAGGCTGGCGCAAACAAGAGCGCCTGATCGCCGAAACGCCCGCATGACTGTCTATCGCAACGTCGCGTCCCTGATCCTTGCCGTCATGCTGCTTCAGGGCGCATCCGGCATATTGAGCGTGACGACGCCCCTGTCGCTCAGCTTCATGGGGGCATCCGCTTTGGGCGTCGGCGCGGTGGCGGCGGCGTTCTCGGCCGGTTTCATGCTGGGCGCCTGGTTCGCGCCCGACATTGTGCGGCAGGTCGGCCATATCCGCGCCTATTCGGCGGCGGCGGCGATCTATGCAGCCGGCATCCTCTCGATGGGGCTTAGCTTCGATCCGGTGGCGTGGGCGCTGTTCCGCCTGTTCCAGGGAGCGGCCTCGGCGGTGATGTTCACCGCGGCGGAAAGCTGGATCGCGGATTCGACACCCCGCTCCAAGCGCGGCGGCGTGATGGGTCTCTACCAGTTGATGCTCAAGATCGCGATCAGCTGCGGCCCGCTGCTCATCCTTGAGCACGCGGCGGATGATATCCGGCCGTTCATCTGGGCAGGATTGCTGATGGTGCTGGCGGTCGTGCCCCTGTGCGCGACGCGGCGGGCGCAGCCCGTGCTGCCCGATCGCGAGGCGCTGAGCCTGTCGGGCATATTCAGAATACCGCCCGCAGCCCTCGTGGGATCGATCATTGCGGGCGTCTGCAATACCGGGGTCACCACGCAGCTGCCGCTCTATGCGCAGGAACTGCAGCCGGGGGCGGGGTCCTCGTCCGCGGCCACACTCTACATCGCGGCGATGCTGGGCGGCACGGTCACGCAATGGCCGGCGGGGCTGATCTCGGACAGGGTCGACAGGCGGCTGGTGGTCGCGTTCCTGGCGGCGGTGGCGCTGGCGGCGTGCATTGCGCTCTATCTGACGGCCGGGAAGGTGTCGTTCTCGATCACGGTTCTGCTGTCCGCGCTGTGGGGGGCGGGGGCGCTGTCCTTCTATTCGGTCTCGGCCGCCCATGCGACGGACCGGACGGAATCCGGACAGATCGCGCAGGTGATGTC
>JAVBYB010000056.1 GCA_030824255.1 bacterium | reverse complement strand
CGACATGCTCGTGCACGGCATCAGCGCGCGCTCGGTCCAAGGTGTGGAATCTGCATCGACCACAGACGTGCACCGCGCTATCGCCGCCACCACCCCACAGCCAACGCCAGCTCCGGTCGCACCCGCGCCCGCGCCGGCCCCGCCGCCAGCGCCCAAGCCTGCTCCCGCAGGTCCCGAGATCTATAAACCCTGGAGCTGACGTCCCGCGTCAGAACTTGCAGGACTTGCCGAGCAGCCGCCCCACCACCTGCTCGCCCACACGCACCTCTTCGACGTCGGCGCAAGTTGCGGTAGTCGCTACCCCTTCGCGCAGGAAGCGCATGCGATTCATCCACGCCGGCTGTGAGCCCTGCTCAATCGGATCGAGGGAGACCACTTCCGCACCGCCGCCCTGCGTGACGCATTCATAGAGCGCGCCATTCTTTGCGCGGAGACCGACAGCAATCTGCTCGCCATCCTGACGCGGATAGACTGCGGTCGCCAGCGCTGGTTGGCCGAGCTTGGCCAGGCACGTGTCAATCGGCGCCAGCTGCTCCGTCACGGTCGCCGCCTCAGCCGAAGCAATCGATACCTGCCCACCGGAAGCGCAGCCATCATAGTCTTGGCCGTCGAAAGAAACGCTGGCCGAAAACTCCGACGCGCCGCCCTGCTCCGTGCTGCAGGCTTCCCGGCGGATCGTCACCAGCAGGGAGCCGGTCTCGAAAATGTCTGCGCCCGCCTCGTTGCGCGGCTGCACCAGCGGCTCATCGATCGCGCGCAGGCCGGAACGGCGGAACGAGAACCAGCCCTCGACGATTTCCATCCGCCAGAACGGCTCATCACCAGCAGCATAGAATGGCGGCGCAAGAACCCATGTCGTCGTGTCGAGGTCGCCCACCGGCATACCAGCAGCGGGCCCGCCCGCAGGGTCAGATGCCCCTGTCGTGGCGGCCGATCCGCGCGAACCCTGCTGAAGGCTGTTCTGTGCTTCAACATTCTCGGCGGTCGTCGCGGCATTGTCACCGCAGGCCGCAAGGCCAAACAAAAGGGCGACGAGCACCGCGCGTGACGGTGTCATTACTCGCGCAACATTCTGGCCCGCCAAACTGGCCATGCCCTGAAACCTCGCACTTTGGTGTCCCCGCCGCCACAGCGGCCGGGTTTCCAGACTCAGGACACTAGCACTTCCAGTGACGCAGAGGAGCCCTGCGGGAATCCGCACCGCAGATTTGCGGAAGACTGATGCTCTCCGCCAACACTCTGTTTTCAGGATGGTTTCCGGCTGAAGCCGTGAAATGCAGAAACAACAGGCGGCCATCCTTGTTTCGCGCAAGCGGTGTGTGTCCTGATAGGCGCACTCTCCGGGGACGCGAACCGGTGAACCCGGTATGAACCAACAAAGGCGCAACCGATCCATTCGGACCGCGTTTGTGCCCATATCGGCGCCGATGTACATCGGCGCGAACCGGCGTGGGTGTCGATTCGGACGTTCAGGGAGATAATCGATGAAACGGACTTTGGCTTTCATGGCCGCTGCACTCGCGCTTGGCGGATGTGCGACCGACCCGGTAACGGGTGAATCCATCTGGGGAAATACGGGCCGTGGCGCTGCCATTGGCGCGATAGTCGGCGGCATCGGCGGCGTCTTCGCTGGCGGCAATGACGGTCGTAACGCTGCTGTTGGCGCTGCTGTCGGCGCGCTCGCTGGCGCTGGCGTAGGCCGCTACATGGACGGCCAGGAAGAAGACATGCGCCGCAAGGTCGCTTCGAGCGGCATCGGCATTCAACGGATCGGCGACCGCATCGAACTTGTGATGCCGTCCGACGTGACCTTCTCGAAAGGCTCAGCTTCGCTCGACGCAACCTTCATGCCGACGCTCGACAAGGTTGCGGAGTCGCTCAACCTCTATCCGAAGACGACGATCGACATCATCGGTCACGCGTCCACGGAAGGCGCCGAGCAAGCCAACCTCGACCTGTCCTACCGTCGCGCGGAAGCTGTGCGCGTGTACCTGCAGGGCAAGGGTGTTCTGGGTCAGCGTATGGCCTCTGGCGGTCTCGGCGAGAGCCAACCGCTGGTCGTGCCGGACGATACGGAAGCCAAGCGTTCGCAGAACCGCCGCGTGCAGGTTGTGCTGCGCCCGGTCACCGAAGGCTGATCCACGATCTGTCTACATTACGGAAAGGGCGCTCCTCGGAGCGCCCTTTTTGTTTCCGCGAGCCTATTTTCCGCTGGCGTAACGCATGACCTGCTCGGAGAGCACCTGGTCAACGATCGGCGCTAGCTGGTCCAGCGCCGAGAGCGAACTCCCGACAACCTTATAGTCCAGCGTGATCTTCGTCTTGCCCGCCGCCGCGCTATCGGACAGCGTGAACGACATCGCCGCACTCACGCCCATCTCCTGCAGCGGCCCAAACGCGCCATGGATCCGCAGCAATGTCTTCGGCGTCACCATCAGGACGCGGCCATGTTCCACCTCCCCGCCGCTCCAGCGCTCACACCAGCAACCGCCAGCTTCGGCATCAAGGCTGAGATTGTCCGCGCTGCCGGAATAAGTGTGCGAACCTCCCCACCACCGTCTTACATCCACCAGACGCGCCCATGCGTCATCGCGATCGAGCGCCACCTCCGCCACGATCTGGATCGTCATGCCGTCCGCTGACTTGGCCGTCACCTCGCCCTGCGCGGCTCCTCCAAGCAACACTGCCGCCAGCCCTGCAACGCCTGACTTCCTGAACATGGCTATCTCCGCATGTGTGCATACAGGATCACCGCTGTCGCAGACTCGTCAACGCCTGCCGGGGACTGGCACGCGCCGACAAATCGGCTAGCATGCTGTCCTCGATCCTTTGGGGGGATGACGATGCGCCTGCGTACCGTGCTTGCAATTGCATGCCTTGGCCTGCTCGCCAGCTTTGGATCCGCCGCGGCCAAGCCACCCCTCGAAGCGTTCGGAGACGTACCAGCCATACGGTCCGTGGAACTCTCGCCCGACGGCAACAGGGTCGCCTACCTCCGTCGCGTGGACGGCACGGATGTGCTGATGACTTATGATTTCCGCACCCGGCAACCAACCGGGCTGGCGAAGGTCACGGAAATCCGCGCGCGGCATGTCGAATTCGTCGGCAATGACTATGTCGTCCTGATCGCCTCGAAGGATACGCGAACCTTTGGCTTCCGCGGCCGCTACGAGTTCTCCGCCGCGTTCGCGTTCGATGTGAAAACCTCGAAATACATCCAGCTTCTGCGCGGCACGGATGGCATCTTTCCGGCCCAGTCCGGCCTCGGAAACATCATCGGACTGGCGCCGGACAGGAAGGCCGTCCTGATGCCGGCCTACATGGGATCGCCGGGCGTCGATCCATCGCTCGACATCCTGCGCGTGCCGCTCGACTCCGGTCGTGGCCTGCGCGGTGGCGGCGCGCGCGGCACGATGCACACGATCGACTGGATCGTGAATGGCGAGGGGCATGCCATCGCCCGCGAAGACTTTCACGAGAAAGACAAGACCCACAAGATCAGCGTCCGCTCGGCTGCCAACGATTCCTGGCGCACCGTTTACGAACAGAAGACGCCGCTGCCGGCCATCGGCCTTGTCGGCGCCACAGCCGACGGCAAATCGCTCATCGTCCTCGACAACCGCGAGAGCGAGTTCATGTCGCTCTACACCATGTCGCTTGCCGACGGATCAATCTCGCCCCCGCTGATGCAGCGCCCGGACGCAGACGTCGCGGGCACGGTCAGCGATGTGAACCGTGTCGTCCATGGCGTGCGCTACTCCGGCATGTTTCCAACCTACCAGATGTTCGACAAGGCGATCGACGACGACATCAAGTCCGTGCAAGCCTCGTTCGGGGCGTCCGCCGTTTATCTCGACTCATGGTCGGACGACTGGTCGAAGATGCTCTTCTTCGTCGAAGGCGGAAAGAATGCAGAGCGCTACGTGCTCTACGACCGCAAGGAGAAGAAACTCAGCCTCCTCTTCAACGCGCGCAGCGAGATCAAGCCGGAAGACGTGGGCGAAGTCACGACCATCGAGTACAAGGCGCGTGACGGCCTCACCATTCCCGCGCTGATCACCTGGCCCACGGGTGTCGCCGCCGACCAGCGCAAGAACCTCCCCATGGTCGTGCTCCCGCACGGCGGCCCCGAGGTCTACGACTCTGTCGGCTTCGACTGGCTCGCACAGTTTCTCGCGAATGAGGGCTACATGGTCCTGCAGCCCAACTTCCGCGGCTCCGCCGGCCTCGGCGCCGCTTTCGCAACGGCGGGCTATGGCGAGTGGGGTCGCAAGATGCAGGACGACATCACCGACGGCGCCAGCGCCATTGCGCAGATGGGCTGGGCCAACCCAGAGCGTACATGCATCGTGGGCTGGAGCTATGGTGGTTATGCTGCTCTCGCCGGGGGCGTCGTCACACCAGAGAAATACAAGTGCGTCGCCGCCATCGCGGGCGTCTCCCATCTTCGCGAGATGATGATGGATGACCGCCGGCAGTATGGTCGCAACAGCCGCACGGTCACTTACTGGGAACGGCTTATCGGCGATCCGGACAAGGAAGCCGCCGCCATCGACGCCGTCTCGCCAGCCCTTCACGCGGACAAGTTCAAGGTCCCGGTCCTGCTGATCCATGGCGCGGCCGACACGGTCGTTCCGATCCGGCAAAGCGAGATGATGCATGACGCCTTGCGCCGCGAGAAGAAGGACGTCCGCTACATTCGCATCGACGGCGACGACCACAGCCTCGTCGAGGACGCCAGCCGCCGCCAGGCGCTGACAGCGCTGGGTGAATTCCTCAAGACCCACATCGGCCAGTAGAAAACAAAAGGGCCGGATGATCGCTCATCCGGCCCCTCGTATCTCTGTCTCGCGATCGGATCAGGCAGCCGCCGCCTTCTGATCCTTCGGCGGGAAGCGCGAATAGAAGGTCTGCCCCTTGGCAGCCATCTCGCGCAGCAAAGCATTCGGACGGAACCGCTCGCCGTATTTTTCGGCCAGCTCATCGCACTCAGCGACGAACGTCTTGATGCCGACCTTCAGGTCCATGAACGAGCAAACGCCCCCGGTGTAGGGCGCAAAGCCCCATGCCAGGATCGATCCAATGTCTGCATCGCGCGCATCGAGGATCACGCCCTCTTCGAAGCAGCGAGCAACCTCCACGCACTGGCGATAGAGGAAGCGTTTGGTCAGCTCCTTCTTCAGCTCCGGCGGGCACTCGGTCGTCTTGATCTCGATCTTCTTGCCGATATCCGGATAGAGACGCGAAGGTTTCCCCGCCTCGTTGTAATCGTAGAACCCCTTGCCTGCCTTGCGGCCCACACGCTGCTGCGAGTCCACGATCCACGCGACGAGATCGCCGACAGGGTTCTGCTCGTAGGACTTGCCAGCCGCCTTGGCGCTCTCGCGGCCGATCTTCAGCATCGTGTCGATGCCGACCGAGTCGGAGACTTCCAGCGGGCCCATCGGCATGCCGGCCATGCGGCCCACATTCTCGATGATGGCGGGCGCAATGCCCTCGGCCAGCATCGTCATGCCCTCTTCCGGATACGTGCCGAAAACGCGGCTGGTGTAGAAGCCGCGGAAATCGTTCACCGCCACCGGCGTCTTCTTGATCTTCAGCACATAGTCCATCGTCTTCGCGAGCGTCTCCTGGGTCGTCTCCTTGCCCATGATGATCTCGACAAGGCCCATCCGCTCGACCGGCGAGAAGAAGTGGATGCCGATGAAGTTGGCCGGGCGCTTCGACGCCCCAGCAAGGCCCGTGATCGGCAGCGTCGATGTGTTCGTGCCCATCACGGCCGTGTCGCCGAGATGCTCCTCGATCTGCGCGGTCACCTTCGCCTTCAGCTCGACATTCTCGAACACCGCCTCGACGACGATGTCCGCGCCTTTGACATGCGCATAGTCCGTCGTCGGCGTGATCAGGGCGAGCAGCGCCTCGCCCTTCTCCTTCGACAGCTTGCCGCGCGACACGTCCTTGTCGACGATACGTTGCGAATACGCCTTGCCCTTGTCCGCTGACTCCTGGCTCACATCGAGCAGGATGGTCGGGATGCCGGCCTTCGCCTGCACATAGGCAATGCCCGCGCCCATCAGGCCGGCGCCAACAACCACGGCCTTCTTGATCTCGAACGTCGGGAAGCCGGCCGGGCGCGAGGCGCCTTTGGACAGGTCCTGCATCGACAGGAAGAGCGAACGGATCATCCCCTTCGCTTCCGGCGTCATCAGTGTCTTCACGAAATAGCGGCTCTCGATCCGCAACGCCGCATCCATCGGAACCGACAGGCCCTCATAGACCGCCGAGAGGATGTGTTTCTGCGCCGGGTAGTTGCCCCACGTCTGCTTGGCCAGCATGGCCGAGCCGAACGTGAAGACGGTCGAGCCGCCCTGCGAGTTCGGATTGCCGCCGGGGATCTTGAACTTCGGATCATCCCACGGCGCCTTGGCGTTCGGGTTCGCCTTCACCCAGGCCTTGGCGCGAGCCACCAGCTCAGACGTCGGCGCAAGCTCATGCACCACGCCGTTGCTCTTCGCCTGTTCGGCCGTCATGCTGTCGCCTTGCAGCAGGAACGGCGCCGCCGCCTGCGCGCCCATGATGCGCGGCAGGCGCTGCGTGCCGCCGCCGCCCGGCATCAGGCCGACCTTGGCTTCCGGCAGACCTAGCTGCAGCTTCGGATTGTCATTCGCCGCGACGCGATAGTGGCAGCCGAGCGCCACTTCGAGACCGCCGCCCAGCGCAAGACCGTTGATCGCGCACGCAACCGGCTTCTTGCACGTCTCGATGGCGCGCAGGATCTTGTTCATCTCGAACGAGCGTTCGAACGCCGCCTTCAGCTGCGCTTCCGGATCGCCCTTGTCGCCGCCGCCGCCAGACCCGCCGCCGAGTTCGCCAAGGTCGGCCCCCGCGCAGAAGCCGCTCGCCTTGCCAGACGTGATCACGAGGCCCTTGATGTCGGCGTTCGTCGCCACTTCCTTGCCGATCGCGCCGAGGTCCGCGATGGCCTTCGCCGTCAGCGTGTTCATCGACCGCCCCGGCACGTCGAACGTGGCCGTGGCGATGCCGTCCGCATCAACGTCCCAGCCGAATGTTTCGAGTTTCATGTCATTCACCCTTTGGCGGCTTGTCGCCGCCTGTCTTGATATTGTCGGACGCGAACAGGAACAGCACCGCGCCCATCACCAGCGTCACCGGAAGAGAGATCGAGAGAGCGTAGCCAATGTCGCGCAGCGCCTGGCTCAGGAAGATCGTAAGACCGATCCCCGTGAGGCCGGACACAGCGAGAGCACTCAGCTTCGCCTCGCCGATCTGCATCACGCGCGCTCCCTAAACACGCTCAATGACTGTGGCGGTGCCCATGCCGGCGCCGACGCAGAGCGTGACGAGAGCCGTCTCCTTGTTGGAGCGCTCCAGTTCGTCCAGCACCGTGCCGAGGATCATGCCGCCGGTCGCGCCGAGCGGGTGGCCCATCGCGATGGCGCCGCCGTTCACGTTCATCTTCTCATGCGGAATGTTCAGCGCCTGCATCATGCGCAGCACCACCGAAGCGAACGCCTCGTTGAGTTCGTAGAGATCGATATCGCTCACCGCCATGCCGAGCTTCTTCAGCAGCTTCTCGGTCACCAGCGACGGACCCGTCAGCATGATCGACGGCTCGGAACCGATCGAGGCAAAGCCCTTGATCCGTGCACGCGGCTTGAGGCCAAGCGCATTGCCGGTTTCCTTGTTGCCGATCAGCACGGCCGACGCGCCATCAACGATGCCTGACGAGTTGCCGGCATGGTGCACGTGATTCAGCTTCTCGATCTCGGGATAGCGCTGCTTCACGACGTCATCGAACGCCATCATGCCCATCTGCTCGAAGGACGGGTTCAGCGCCGCCAGCGATTGCATCGTCGCATCGCCACGCACGGTCTCGTCGTGTGCGAGGATCGTCACGCCCAGCTGGTCTTTCACCGGAATGACCGACTTCGAGAAGCGACCTTCTTTCCAGGCCCTGGCCGCGCGCTTCTGGCTCTCCACCGCATAGGCGTCCACGTCATCGCGCGAGAAGCCATACTTGGTGGCGATCAGGTCCGCGCCGATGCCCTGCGGGGCAAAGTAGGATTTCATCGCGATTTCAGGGTTCGACGCCCAGGCGCCGCCATTCGATCCCATCGGCACGCGGCTCATCGCCTCGACGCCGCCACCGATCGCCATGTCGGCCTCGCCAGTCATCACCTTGGCCGCAGCGATGTTGCACGCTTCCAGACCGCTCGCGCAGAAACGGTCGACCTGCACCCCGGCGGTCGATTCAGAATAGTCGGCGTTCAGCACGGCGATACGGGCGATGTCCGAGCCCTGCTCGCCGATCGGCGTCACGCAGCCCATGATCACGTCGTCGATCTTGGACGTGTCCTTGAGGCCGCTGCGCTCCTTGATCGCCTTCAGCGCCTGTGTAGCGAGTTGCAGCGCGGTGATCTCGTGCAGCGAGCCGGTGTTCTTGCCCCGTCCCCGGGGCGTGCGAACGGCGTCATAAATGTAGGCTTCGGCCATGGGGCGGCCTCCTTTCGAAATCCTGGCCCTGCGCGGGCCGTGAGGTCAGACGCCAGCCCGGCTGGCAGCCTGTCAGAAAGCGTCGGCGGGAAGCGCCATCACGGACGCTGCGCCTGTCTTTACCTTTGCGAGATGTGACGTAGCGTCAGGCAAGACACGTTCAAAGAAAAACCGTGCAGTAGCAAGCTTGTTAGCATAGAAGGCATCGCCGCTTCCCTCGCGTTCCACGGCAGCTTTCGCCATCTTGGCCCACATAAGTGCGAACGCCGTCAGGCCGAAAAGCTGCAGATAGTCATGGCTTGAGGCTCCTGCATTGTCGAAATTCGACATGCCGTTCTGCATCAGCCACATCGTCGCTTCCTTCAGCTGGACCGAAGCCGCCTGAAGGCCCTCGACATACGGCTTCATGCGGGGGTCCGCCTCGTTCGCCGAAACGAACTCTTCCAAGTCGGAGAAAAAGCCGAAAACCGCCCGGCCGCCATTCGAGGCCAGCTTGCGGCCCACAAGGTCCAGCGCCTGGATGCCGTTCGTGCCTTCATAGATCAGCGCGATACGTGCATCGCGCACGTACTGCTCCACGCCCTGCTCGCGCGTATAGCCGGTGCCGCCATGCAGTTGCAGCGCATCCGACGCACACTTGAAGCCGCGATCTGTAAGAAACGCCTTCACCACTGGCGTCAGCAACGACATCCGGTCCTCTGCCTTCTCGCGCACGTGCGCATCCGGCGACACCTTCTCGAGATCGCCCTGCAGCGCCGTCCAGTAAGCGAACGCCCGCGCCCCCTCCGTGAACGCCTTCATCTCC
>JAVBYB010000493.1 GCA_030824255.1 bacterium | reverse complement strand
GTGCGGCCAAATTCCGAAATCGCGAGGATGGCGGTCTTGTCCCATGCCGGGCCGAGGACGGTGCGAAGCGCCTCCACGCCGGTGTCGAGCGCGGCGAGACGCGTGCGCAGGGTGGCGTTCTGGGCGGTGTGCGTGTCCCAGCCTTCGAAGCTGACGACTGCGATCTCGGGACCATCGGGTTGCGCGAGGAAACGGCCTGCGGCTTCCATCATGTCGGAATACTCTTCCGCATTGCTGCGGGCGGCTTTGGCGCTCGTGCCGCCGCCGGCGACAATGTTCGCTTCAATGGCGGCGGCAAGCGCGCCCTTCAGCATGGGGTCGTCTGCATACAGCGACAGGAGGCGGCGCACCGTGTCTTCGCTGGCTTCGGCAAAGACGCGCGGCGACCAGGTGGTGGTGCGCTCCGACGTCCCGCGCAGGATAAGCGGCTGGCCGGGGCCGATGGACACGGCCGAATAGGCGCCGGGCGCATGCTGCAAAGCGCGGTTGAGCCAGCCATCGGCCGTGACCGTGCCGGTGACGCCGCTTTCGAGCAGGTCCTGGGCTGCAAAGTGCGAGCGTTCGCGATAGGGGCCGGCGATAGCGGGCGCGAAGGCCGCTTTCCCATCACGAAACATGCCCGCCAGCTTTGGCATGGATGAATGCAGCGCGAAGCCCTGGATAAGGGGAAGCGCATCCTTGTCGATCAGGTTGGCGCGATGCGCCTGGATGTCGGGATCGTCGATGTTCGGCAGGGCGGCGAGGCCATCCATGGCGCCGCGCAGGATGATGACGAGGAGCTTGCGGCCTTTCGAGACTTCGCTCGCGGCGTAAGCGCCGGGCGCCGCAGAGATCAGCGTGGCGACGCTGCCAGCGAGCAGGAATGAACGGCGGGACAGTGTGCGCATGACTTATCTCCGCTGGAATTCTGGGGACATGATGGCGAGGGTGAACCCCTGCTTGGCGCTTTCTGCCTGCGCGACCGTGGTGCGCGTGTGCGCCTGCGCCAGAACGCCGAGACTGTGGTCGAGAAAGGCGCCGGGCGAGAGGCCGGGCTCCATGCGCCGCGAGAGGGCGTTGGCCCATTCGAGGCGCTTGCCGATGCTGTCGGGGCTGGCCCATGCGGCGGTCGTGTCTTCCCACCCGGCGGGCGACGGAGCCCCGAATGTGCGCTGGGCGAGCGCGCCGAAACCTGTGCGCACCTGAGCGCGGCCGCCAAGGCGCACCTCGGCGGCGCGCAGGATCGAGACGAGCATCTCCTCGGGTGTCTTGAATTTTTTCTGGGCGGGGTTCCACGCTTCATCGAGATCGATGACGGCGCGCGCCAGCACGGCGAGGTCGCCATCCGATTTGTTGTAGGCGGCCTCCAGCTTTGCGACGGCGGTAAGCGGAGGATCGTCGGACACGAAATGGCGGGCGAGCTTCGTCGCTATGTGGCGGGCGGTGGCGGGATGGCGGGCAAGGTCTGCGAGGATCGCGCCGGCCTGTCCTGCGCCATCTTCGGCATAGCGTTTTCCCAACACGTCGCGCGGACCGGGTTCGTGCAGGCCGGGAAGGAAAACCGCGTCGCCGTCTGCGGCACGTGGTGCGGCGGCGGGGCGGGCGGAAGCAATGAAGGATTGCGCCATGCCCTCGATCGACCAGCCGGTGAGCGCCTTGGCGAATGCGACGATGTCGTCCTGCGTGTAGCCAGAGCCGACGCCGAGCGTGTGAAGCTCCATGATTTCGCGCGCGAGGTTTTCATTGAAGCCGGCATTCCGGTTCTGCCCTGCCTTGGTCGATGGCCCGATGGAGCGGAACGCATCAAGATAGATGAGCATGCCAGGATGGAAGGTCGCCTGCTTCAGGAGGTTCACGAACGGGCCGAAGACGTGCGGGCGAATCGCCTCGCGTTCGAACGGTCCGACGAGGCCGGTGGTGGAGACATCGCGCACGGCGACGGTGAAGTGATTGCCCCAGAAGCGCGCCCAACGTTCGGCGAACCCATCGCGCGTGGACGCGGCATGAGCGAGGCGCGCATCGCCTTCGGCCTTCAGACTTTCGCGCTGCAATTCGGTGGCGGCACGGAACTCTTCGCGGCTGAAGGGTTCGGCCGTCTTGCCGCGCCTGCCCTCATAAAGGGCGAGGCGCGTGCTGATGATGTCGCGAGCGGGCAAAAGATCGCTTTGCGGAACGATCGCTGCGGTGGAGGTGATCTGCGCTTTCAGCCAGCCACGGGGATCGCCAGACGCCGCAGCGATTTCGCCCGGCCGAGCGCCCATGCTGAAGCGTGTCGTTGCGATTGCGCCTTCGAGGGCTGACATACGCTCTCCTGCGGTTGAGGAGAGAGGTAGGGCGTCAATTCAGCCAAACCATGACGACGGGCGCCTGATTATGTCCCGAATTGTAAGCCCGGCAACGCGCGCTTAGCCGGCGCGGCGCTCTCTTGCTGCACTGTCATGTGGGCGTGTGGGACGATTGCACACGGAATAGGCCGCTGCTGCGAGTTGCTGCGGCTCGAACGGCTTGATCAACGTGGCGGCGGCGCCGCGCAGTTCGGCGAGCAGCAGGACATATTCGAGCGTCTTGCCCGCATACCCGTCTCCGCCCATTGCGATCACCGGCGGCATTCCCGGACGGCTGCAGATGCTGGCGAGCAAGTCGATGCCGCTCTGGCAATCCACCGAAACGAGGACCGCATCGGCGTTCTGCACCTGCTCGATCGATGCCGGCAGGGAGAGGAAGCTGAGCCTGGTTCCCACCACCGGCGCGCTCGCCAACCAGGCTCGCGCTTTCTCGTCCGGCTCGATTACCTGGATCCGAAGAGATTTGTCAGTCTGTCCCATGCCCAACCCAACCCTTGGACTTGCAAACGGCCCCCCCGCAAACTTCTGACTGCGATGGCCGACACCGGAAGAGTTAACTGCAGGCTCCTAATTATTAGTTTCTGGCTAGCCCGGGGTATCCCCCAGAATTGGGGGTAGGGTTGGAGTTTCGGTCCTCAATCGTGCAATAGCGATCCGGCAAAGGACGAAGGCGATCATGGCGGACGATCTAACGACGGACATCGACGAGCGCGCAGAGATTTTCTCGCCGCTGCATCCGTTGTTTGCAGATGCACCAACCAGCGTGACGTTCCGGAAGCTGCGCAAGCGTCTGGTGCGGCAGACACAGGAAGCGGTGCGCGCCTATGGGATGGTGACCCCTCCGCGTACTGACGGAAAGAAGCCGCGTTGGCTGGTGTGCCTGTCGGGCGGCAAGGACAGCTACACGCTTCTGTCGATCCTGCTCGACCTGCAGTGGCAGGGCGCGCTGCCCGTCGATCTGCTGGCGTGCAATCTCGATCAGGGCCAGCCGGGATTTCCAAAGCACATACTGCCGGAATACTTCGCGAAGATCGGCGTTGATTACCGGATCATCACGCAGGACACGTATTCTGTTGTCACCGAGAAGCTGCCGGAGACGAGCACGTATTGCTCGCTGTGCTCACGCATGCGGCGGGGAATTCTCTATCGCGTTGCGCGCGAGGAGGGATGCGAGGCGATTGTGCTGGGGCATCACCGCGACGACGCGCTCGAGACGTTCATGCTGAATTTCCTGCATGGCGGACGCATGGCGGCGATGCCGCCCAAGCTGGTCAACGACCAGGGCGATCTTTTCGTCCTGCGCCCGCTGATCGGATGCGCGGAAGATGACATCGCAAAGTTTGCCGGGCTGATGCAGTTTCCGATCATCCCTTGCAATCTGTGCGGCTCCCAGGACGGGCTGCAGCGGATGCAGATCAAGTCGATGCTGAACGAGTGGGAAAAGCGCAGCCCCGGACGGCGCCAGACGATGGCAAGGGCGCTGAGCCATGTGCGGCCCTCGCACATGGTGGACCCGGAACTGTTCGACTTTGCAGGCCTGATGCTGGGCGAGCCTGGCACGAAGGATGACGGGCTCTAGCCCTTTCCATTGACAGGCGGCGGTAGAGCCATGATGGCTCGGCGCGCTGAAACGGAACACGCGAATGGCCTTCACCCTTCCCCACCCTACGGACGTCGAGCGCGAGGAACTGGCGCAGCTGTTCGGCGCGATCGCATCCGAGGCAGGCGTGCGGGTGATGGAGGTCTACAACTCCGATTTCGAGCACCGCACGAAGGCGGATTACAGCCCGGTGTCGGATGCGGACGAGCGTGCCGAGGAAGTGATCCTCGCGCGGCTGGAGGCGGAGCTGCCGGGCGTGCCTGTGCTGGCCGAAGAGCGGGCGGCGCGCGAGGGCGTCGGCACGCAGGTGTGGGAGACGTTCCTGCTGGTCGATCCGGTGGATGGCACGAAGGAGTTCATCAACCGGCGCGGCGACTTCACGGTGAACATCGCGCTGATCTGCGGCGGCGTTCCGGTGGCGGGAGCCGTCTACGCGCCAGCGCGGCAGGAAATGTATGTCGGCGGGGCGAGCGCGCAGCTGAGCGAGGATTTTGTTCCAGGCGCCATCCTGCGCGCGGGCCGCAAGCTGATCACGCGGACATATCCGGACGAAGGGCTGACGGCTATCACCTCGTCCTCACACCTGGACGAGCGGACCAAGGCGTTCCTGGCGGAGCGCAATATTGCGAGTCAGACAGGGATCGGATCTTCGCTGAAATTCTGCTGGGTGGCGGCGGGCAAGGCGGACGTCTATCCGCGCTGGGGCCCGACGATGGAGTGGGACACGGCGGCGGGCCATGCCGTGCTGGCGGCGGCGGGCGGGCGCATGGTGAAACCCGACGGCCAGCCCTTCGTCTATGGCAAGGGCGCGGACGGGTTCCGCAATGGCCCGTTCATCGCCTGGGGCGGCGAACCGGCCTGATCGGCCCTGTCTGAACTTTGCGGGTCTGGCCTTTCGGCGGAAGCTGGGGCACAGACGGCTCGAACCACAGACGAGTTAGCGCCATGACCACATCCCTTCCCGACCGCCTGAGCCAGGACCCCAAGAGCCCGTACCACGACAAGGAGATCCTTGAGCGCGGCGTCGGCATCCGGTTCAACGGCGCCGAGAAAACCAATGTCTGGGAGTACTGCGTCAGCGAGGGCTGGGTGCGCGTGGTCGCCGGCGCTGCGCTGGACCGCAAGGGCCAGCCGATGACGATGCTGCTCAAGGGCAAGGTCGAGCCGTATCTTGAGGGCGAGGGCTGAGACTTGCCGCGAGGGCGGGCTTACTGAGCCCGCAGCGTTTCCAGGAAGCGCGCGAAGACAGCCAGACCTTTTTCGATCTCTGAAACGGCGACGAATTCGTTGGGCTGGTGCGCCTGCTCGACGGAGCCGGGGCCGCAGATGACGGACGGGAAGCCCGCTTTCTGGAACTGGCCGCCTTCGGTGGCGAAGGCTGCAACGCGGACAGCGTTGTCGCCCGTGAGCTTGCGCATGAAGACCTCGGCGGCGCTGTCGCGTTGCAGCTGCATCGGCGGAGCGTCGGCCGTCAGCGTGACGACGACGCCGCATTCGGGGCCGAGTTTCGACAGGCGGGCATGCACCTCCGCGACCTGATCGAAGAAGGGCTGCAGCATCGCGTCCGGATTGTTGCCGGGGACGGTGCGCACGTCGAACACGAAGCGGCATTCGCGGGCGAGGATGTTCGCCGCCGTGCCGCCGCCTATCTCGCCGATGGTGATGGTGGTCCAGGACGGATCGAATTCGGAGTTCTTCGGCGCGTTGTCTTCCTGCTCGCGCGCGATGCGGCGGAGGGTGGCGAGAAGGTCGATCGCCTCGTGGATGGCGGAGGCGCCCATGCGCGGGTCCGATGAGTGGGCGGCCTTGCCCGTGATGTGAACCTCGTAGTCGCGAATGCCCTTGTGGGCCGACAGCACGCCCCAGAGCGTGGGCTCGCCGATCCAGACAACGCTGGGCGCTGCCCCCCGGCGGCCGATTTCCGCGATCATCGGTTCGACGCCGGCGCAGCCGATTTCCTCGTCATAGGAAAAGGCGAAGTGGACCGGCGTCTTGAGATCGATCTTCGAGATGACTTCGGCGTGCGCCAATGAGAGGGCGATGAAGCCCTTCATGTCGGTCGTACCCCGCGCAAACCACTTGCCGCCGGTTTCGATCATGTCGAACGGATCGGTGACCCAGGGCTGGCCGTCGATGGGCACCACATCGGTGTGGCCGGAAAGGACGATGCCGCCCGGCACGTCGGGACCGAGGCGGGCCCACAGGTTGGACTTCTTGCCATCCTCGCTGGGCACACGGACCAGTGTCGCGCCGAGGGGGCGTAGAAAGTCCTCTACCCATTCGATGAGCGGCAGGTTGGAATCGCGCGACGTGGTGTCGAACGAACAAAGACGGTGCAGGATTTCGCGGACGCGCGGGAGGGTTGTCATGGGTGCGAAGCTAACCTTGGACTTTGCGCGCGCAAGGCGTAAGCGGGCCGCATGATCTACTTTCATGCAGGCAGCGGCCCGGACACACAGGCGATCGGCATCGCGCTGGAGGAAATGCTGCTCGACTTCAACCTTGCGCCGGGACGGGCGCCGGTTCCCGTCACCGTGGTGGGTCAGGCAAGGCTGCCGGGGATGAACAACATCCTCATGGCGCTGGCCCGCAAGACGGGCAAGTTCCTGCCGGACGCCGAGGCGGCCGCGCCATGGTTTTCGAAGACGCCGCCGGGGCTGGACGCGATGGAAGATATCCTGTCAGGGCAGGATTTCCTGCTGGGCGCCTACACCGTCGTCGACATGGCTATGTATCCGATCGCGGCGCGTGGCGACGTAACCGCATATCCGGGCATCCGCGCGTGGATGGCGCGGTTGCGCATACGGCCAGCCGTAGGGCGCGGGATGGGCGTGGTGGCGTGATAACCTACTGCTGCGGAATGACCGGCGGTTGGCCAATCGGAGACGCCGGAGCGAAATCGAGAAGCTCGAGTTCGTAGATCACCGTGGTGTCCGGCGGGATGCGGCCATCGCCCTCGCCCTGATAGAGCAACTGGGACGGCATGCGGACCATCCAGCGATCGCCCTTGCGCATCAGCTTCAGCGTTTCAGCCCAGCCCGGCACGAGATCCTTCACGGGGAAGAATTTCGGCTGGCCTTCGTCAAAGGTGGAGGCGACCACGCTGCGCGAGCGCAGGTCGTCGTCGGATTCGCCTTCATCGCGCTGGACGCCTTCGAGGCGGCCCTCGAAATTGACGGCGACTTCATCGGCATCGGTCGGCGAGGCGCCGTTCGGATCGCCGGAGACGACGGGGAAGTATTCGAGGCCGTTGGCGAGGCGCACGACTTCGGAGCTATCGGTCGGCCACGGGGCAACCTTCTGCCACGGGTCGGCGACGGCGCTCAGCAGTTCGACCTTGAACATCAGGTCGGCGTTCGGCGGGATGTCCATGCCCTGACCGCGCGGGCCATAGGCTTGCGCGGAGGGAATCCAGAACATGAAGGTGTCGCCCGGCTGCATCTTCTGGATGCCCTGGGTCCAGCCCGGAATGACGCCGTTGAGGCGGAACTCGGCAGGCTCGCCACGCTCATAGGAGGAGTCGAAAATCAGGCCGGTATCGGCCAGGCGGCCTTCGTAGTGAACTTTCACGAGATCACGCGCCGTCGGGAAAGCGCCCTTGCCGTCGCCTTTCTTGAGGACGACGTATTCGACGCCTTCCGGCAGCTTTTCAACGTCGGCGCGGCCATGGTTCCACGGCTGGAGGCTCGCCCACGGGTCGTTCGCGTCCACAGCCGAAGGTGAGCACGCGGAGAGCGTGAGCGCAGCCGCAACGGCCAGCACGAGACGTTTCATGCGGGGATCTCCCAAGTGGTTGCCCGCCTGTTAGCACCGCTTCGCAGGCAGGGCGAGAGGCATGGGACTGACTATCCTGTCAGTTGCCCCTGCCCCGACGAAACAGGAGATCAGTTCGTTCGCGGCGGGAAGCCAGCCTCGGTCAGGGCGTCGATGATTTCCTGCGTGTGGCGGGCGTCGCGGGTCTCGATCGTGATGTCGAATTCCGCACCCTTGGCCGGGACATCCAGCGCGAGACGGTTGTGGAACACCTCGATGATGTTGCCGCCATTGTCGCCAATGACCGTCGACACCTTGGCCAGAAGGCCCGGCTGGTCGTTGCCGATGATGCGGACGGAGGTGATCCGCTTTTCGCGCACCAGCGAGCGGGTGAGAACGGACGCCAGCAGGCGCGTGTCGATGTTGCCGCCGCACAGGACAAGCACGACCTTGCGGCCGCGGAATGTCTCCGGCTCTGCCAGCAGGGCCGCAAGGCCCGCAGCGCCCGCGCCCTCCGCGACGGTTTTCTCGACGGTGGCGAACAGGGTGACGGCGCGCTCAAGCTCATCCTCGCTGACGAGGATCACGCGCTCCATCAGCTGGCGCAGGATCTGCGCGGTCAGCTTGCCGACCTTCTTGACAGCGATGCCTTCCGCGATGGTGGCGCCGCCGACCTTGGCCTCTTCGCCGCGCAGTTCGGCCGAGAGCGAGGGGTAGAGCGCAGGCTCGACGCCGATGATCTGTGTTGCCGGCCGGCGCGCCTTGATCGCGGTGGCGATGCCGGAGGACAGACCGCCGCCGCCGACAGGGATGACCATCACGTCGAAATCGGGCAACGCATCCATGATCTCGAGGCCGATCGTGCCCTGCCCCGCGATGACGTGCTTGTCGTCGAACGGGTGGACGAAGGTGAGCCCCTGCTCTTTCTCGAGCAGGCGTGCGTGGGCATCGGCGTCAGCTAGGGTCTCGCCATGGATGATGACCTTCGCGCCGAAATTGCGCGTGTGCTCGATCTTCACGAAGGGCGTGCCCTTGGGCATCACGATGGTGGACGGGATGCCGAGGCGGTTGGCGTGATAGGCGACGCCCTGCGCGTGGTTGCCGGCTGACATGGCGATGACGCCTGCAGCCTTCTCCGAATTGGACAGCGACAGCAATTTATAGAGCGCGCCGCGCTCCTTGAAGGATGCGGTGAACTGCAGGTTCTCGAACTTGATCCAGACCTTCGCGCCGGTGATTTCCGACAACGTCCGGGAATAGCGCAGCGGGGTGTCTTCGATCTGGCCCGCAATGGCCATCGCCGCAGCCTCGATGTCGGCCAGCGTCACTGGCAGGGATGAGGATGCCTCTTGGGCGGAGATGGACTGTGCGGTCACGGCGGCTGCCTTTCGCGATTGAAACTGGGGGCGTGCCTATACCTTATCGGGCCGGGATGAAACCCCGGCGCCTGAAGGCTGGCATGGGGCTGGCTCAGGCCGCGCGGACTGGCGGGGCCGCAAGGCCACGGGCAATATCGAGGCGGCGCATGGCCTTGGCGGGCCATTGGCGGGCCCGGCCCACCGGCAAGCTTTCAACCAGCACGCGCACCTGGAACTGGGCGGCCTTGATGGCGGATGAGAAGCCCGCGCGGCCGACGAAGCCTGCGCCGATGGGGCGGGCGGCGT
>JAVBYB010000584.1 GCA_030824255.1 bacterium | reverse complement strand
CCGGCTTTTCGGTCGTCGCTGTGCGCGGGGCGGGAGGCATGTCGTCGTTTGCGTCCTTGGCCTTGTCCTTTTCATCCGGCGCAGGAGCGAGTTCGTCTTCCGGCTTGAACGGGAATTTTGCCTTGGGGTCCAGCTGGAGGGCATAGAGCTTCGTGCGCGCGCGGAAGGCGGGGCCCATATTGCGGTCGCCCCACGGCGCGCCGGGGTTCGCCTGGAAGTTGCGATCGGAGAGAAAATAGAGCCACCCGCCATCCGGCGAGAAGGCCGGGGAGAAGGATTCGTATTTTCCGGATGTCAGGACTGTCCGCTGGCGCGTCTGGGTGTCGTAGAACGCTACCTGCGTGATGTCGCGTGCGTCGATGAAGGAGTAGGCGACGTAACGCCCGTCCGACGACCATTCGTAACTCGCGAAGGGCGAATCCGAGCTACTTCTGGTTGTATCGATTTCCGTGCTGCGTCCCGTGCGCGCATCGAGGTGGAACAGTTTTCCGCGCTTGTCGGAGTAGAGAAGGCTGTCGCCCTTGGGCGCAGGCGACACTTCCCAGATATAGGCGCTGGAGCCCGTGGTGACGGCCTTGCCATCGCCGCTGCCATCCGCCGGAAAGCGCCAGATCTCGCCATAGACGCCAGCGTCGACGATCGCATAGAGCGACTTGCCATCGGCGCCGAGTGATGCCGAGCGGGCCCGTGCGCCATCGGGCACCTGGAATTCGATGCGCCGACGCGGGCCGACGAAGGCGGTGACGAAGCGGCCTCGTGCCGAGATCGTCACGGCGTCGCCACCCGGGGCGAACTGGGCGCTCTCAAGGAAGGCGAGCGGTGTATCGAGCCAACGGCGCCGTGTGAAATCGTCATCGGTGGCGAGGCGCAGTGAAATCGACGAAGTGCCGCCGGAGGCGATGTCGTATGTGTAGAGATCAGCGCCGCTCTGATAGATGATGCGCCCCTGATATAGATTGGGCGTGCGCATTTGCCATGCGGTGGATTGCGTGTGCTGGCGCGGGTCGCCGCCGGTCTCGTTCATCGACCAGATGTTGTCGGAGCCAGACTTGTCGCTGACGAAATAGATGCGGCCGGCCCAGGACATGGGGCTGGTGATCGGCGCGCCGAAATCGGCAGCAAGGCGAACGGCCTCAGTGTCGCTGCCCAGCGTGTAGCGCCAGAGCTGCCCCATCCGTCCGCCGCGATAGCGCACGGCGTTGTCGCCGCCGACGGAAAGGCCATAGCGCGTGAAGACGAGTGTCCTGCCATCGCTCAGCAGCGCCGCCTGTTCCGCGTCGGCGAGTGGGATGTCGCTGGTGCGCAGGCTTGTGCGGTCCACCGTACGCAGCAGGCGCGGGACCGGACCGGGAAGGTTGGATGTGCGGTAGATGACCGTGTTGTTGTCGAGCCAGCCACGGACTGCAACATCGCCGCCCTCATGCGTGAGGCGCACAGGCGCGCCGCCGTTGACGGGGATGAGGTAGATCTCGCGGGGGCCGTCATAGGTCGCCTCGAAGGCTATCCATTGACCGTCTGGCGAGATGGCGGGGGAGGATTCCGCTTCCGGGTGTGTCGTCAGACGCAGGGCGTCGCCGCCTCCCGGAGCAGCGCGCCACAAGTCGCCTTCGCTTGCGAAAACGAGTGATCCCGGTCCGAGCGCCGGTGTCTGATAATAGCCCACGCCCTGAGCGACCGCGTGTCCAGCAGCCAGCAAGCACGAAGCTCCCATGAGGGAGGCAAGAAGATATCGCAATAAAGTCCCCTGATCTCGTCAACGGGAACTAAACGCCAGAATGCAGATTTCGCAAGCAATACTGCCAATCAGAACGCGGTTGGCTGCGCCCCAGCGCGATGGTCTGACGTATTCACGTCCCCGCCGCGTCCGCATCGACCTGACAGGTGCTGTCAGAACAATGCTGACTAATCTCTGGTGTGGCCAAGGTTATTGGGTTTCCCCGGGACCCCAATGGCGTGAATTTCGTACAAGCGGCGCCGCTTTCCGCCGGACGTGATTCAGTATGCAGTTTGGCTGTACTTCCGCTTCACACCCAGCTTGCGCGATGTCGAAGAGATGATGGCGCAACGCGGCGTCGACGTCTCGTACGAGACGATCCGCCATTGGACGGTGAAGTTCGGACTGAAGGTTGCGGCCTACCTTCGTTGTCGCAAATTTCCCGCATCGCCGCGTTGGCCATCTCGGCGAGATGGTCTCGACGATCGCAGGCGAGCGCGTATGGACCTGGCGAGCCGTCGATGACGAAGGCGAGGTTCTAGACATGATCGTGCAGAAGCGGCGCGATACCCAAGCGGCGCTTCGATTTCTTCGGTGACTTTTAAACAACCAGCGGGTCGAGCCAACATCATCGTGACAGATGGCATCCGCTCAGACAGGTCTGCGCTAGATCGGCTAGACCTTGGCGACCGCCATAGACCGCGCCGAAAATTCACACCTCAGCATTCGAAGACGCGAGCGAAAGATGCAGGGCTTCAAGAGTGTATCATCCGCGCAGCGTTTTCTCCCGAAGCGTTCAGCGGTCTACAACGTGTTCAACATTCAGGGGCATTTGCTGAGCCGCCGCGCGATGCGCCTGCTGCGTGTGCGCTCGGAATATGTCTGTAGCAGTGCCGTGGCGTAACTCGGGCGAAGCGCGGGACCGTCGGATAGCGCAGAGACACCAGCGCGCGCCGAAATGCCCCCGAAAGCGGGCTATTCGCGCTGACTACTGGAACTGTGTGGGGAGACCTAGGTCACCTGGCGGAGAGGGTGAGATTCGAACTCACGGTACCCGTGAAGGTACAACGGTTTTCGAGACCGTCCCGATCGACCACTCTGGCACCTCTCCGCGGGACGCGGGGGTATAACACTCGAAAACTTAAACGCAAGCAAACCTTGCGTCCTAGGCGTGAACTATCCATGCGGCAAAAAATGCGAGGGAAATGAAGGGGCCAAAAGGGATCGCGCGGGTTGCGACGGCTGACCCGCCCCTCAGCAGGGCGCCGATGGCCCAGAGGAGGCCTGTTAAGGAGGCCGCCAGCAGGATCAGCGGCAGGGCGGCCCAGCCCAGCCAAGCTCCAGCTGCCGCGAGGATTTTGGCGTCGCCCAGGCCAAGGCCATCACGACCCCTAACTCGGCGATAGACGAAGGCCGCCCCCGCAAGCAGGGCGTAGCCTAGTGCCGCGCCGAGAGCAGAGGCGCCCATCATCCCGGTATCGCCCGAGGCCAAAGCCATGCCGAGGCCCGCGAGGACGAGCCCGAGGGTGATCGCGTCGGGGAGGATGAAGCGGTCGATATCGACGACGGATGCCCAGCTCAGCGCGAAGGCAAGGAGGATGCCTGCCGGCCAGCGCTCTGCCGGCGTGAGGGCGATGGCGAGAACCGATGCAATGACGCCAATCCCGAGCGCGAGCATAGCCTTGCGGCGCGAGAGATGCAGCGACGATATGAGATCCGGCGTGTCGTCGACACTTGGCGTCATGTGTCTGTGGACGCCGACTGCGCGATGCCGGCGGCTGCGAGCATGATCGCGAGCGCGGGAGACGCCGAGCGCCATGACACCTGTGAGCCGCCACTCAGTTCAAGTACCACGTCGCCGGCGGTCGACGCCAGTCGCGCAAGCAGGACGCCGCGATCGCAGGAGAGAGCCCCCGTGAAAACGGGTAGGCCAATCTCGGGGATGGCGGGAGCATCGATGCGGCCGGAGGCGGTTGTGCAGATACCGCGCTGAAGCGTGATTTCGCCATTCGAGATGCGGACCGTGGCGTTGGCCGCAAGCGCGGGAGCGAGGGATGCGACATCCATCCGGATATCGGCGCGTGTGATGATAAGCGCATCGCCGCTGGCCCGCAGCAGGGCTGATTTCAGCGGGCCGGTTCCGGCCGTCAGGTGAAGCGCCGGTTGCGGCAGCAGGTCTGCGGGGGAGAGAGATGTGTCGAAGGCGCCAAGCGCATGACCGCGCCACGAGACGCCCGCGATTCGCCCGCTCCAGACAGTGCCGTCGATGCTGGCGATGGCGAGATCTGACGATTGGGGGCCGGTCGCCCACGCCATGCGCAGTGGCAGCATGGCGATTGCCGCGATCAGGAAGGCCAGCGTGATGGCGCCGATACGCAGGATCATGGCGTGTCTCCTGCGAAGGAGGCTTCGATAGCGAGACCGGCGACGGCATCCTGCGTAATCGACAGGGAGCTGAGCGGCGCGGCTGTTACGGAGGCTTCGGCGGCCCATGCGAGAACCTTGGCGGAGTTTTCCGAGCTCATCCGCAGCACGATTGCGCCATCCGCCTGCCGCGAGTCGATGATGACGAGGCCATGCTGTGCGGCAAGGCCCAGCAGGCGATCGAGATGCGGCTGCGCGGGCTGTTGTGCGAGGTTGCTGCCCTGTGAGGCCAGCGTACGGGCTTCGGCCAGTTCAGCGGCGGCCTGCGCGTTGCGGCTGGCGGCGCTTCGCGCTGCGCCTTCGCCGGGGAAGCGCACGAGGTAGAGCGCGCCCATGACGAAGCAAATGGCAACGGCAAGCCCAACCAGCAGCTTCTCGCGAGGCGAGAGGCGCGACAGCAGGTTGCTGGTCAGACGCGGGGAGCTCATGGCTTGGCCGTCAGTTCTAGATCGACAGGGATGTTGTTCGGTTGGCTGATGCCAGGCGTTTCGACCAGTTGCAGCCCGCTGGCGGCGACATGATCGCGTAGGGGCTGGAGGAGGGACGTGCTGGAGACGCCGACCTGTGCGCGGACGGCGCCATCGGCCAGTTCCAGCCGCGCGACCGAGACGCCGGGCGAACGGGCGAGACCTTCAAGGAGCGTTGCAGCGTGATTGAGCCCGTCCGTGGCGCGACTGGCGGGCATACGCGCCTCTCGCAGCTGGGCGATCGGGTTCACGATGCGCTGGGCGTTGGGCAGGGCGGCGCGAGCGACCTGTTCCGTCTGGCTGCGCAAATCGGCTGTCGCCGTGTTGAGCTGCCAAGCGTCAATCCAGGGAAGGGCCGCGAAGATGGCAAGCGCCGCGGCCAGAGACGCGATGGCGAGAGCCGGCGTGCGCTTGCCGCCTGCGTTGGCCGTCGTAACGGCTGTTTGCAGGAGGTTGGGCGCCGCGGCATGACGGCCGCCGGCGATGAAGGCTCTTGTGGTCTGGTCGAGATCGACAGCGTGCTGCCGGCGCGCACCGATCAGCAGGGGAAGCATGTCCGGATGGCACGAGAAGCCGGTATTGCTGAGACGCACAATAGCCTCTTCGCCCAGCGCGACGATGGCCTCGTCGCTTTCGGGCTCCGGGAGAAGCAGGTAGTCAGGGATAACGGCGTCAGGAGAGAACCCTTTGGCGCGCGCCTGCGACACCAGCTCATCAAGGGCTTTCCGCGACATAACCAAGGCGAGGCGCTTGTCGCCCGTGACGGCGCCAAGCACACAGATGGAGGCGTCGGGCGACATTGCGAGATCGGGCGCCAGGGCGGCGAGCGTTACGCTGCGGGCCTGAGCCTCTGTGCGGCCGGCGCGATCGACTTCGCGCGCGAGCACCAGCGCGCCCGGCGCCAGCAGGATGCGCGATGGGCCGCGCGCAGCAGTCATGACGGATAAGGTGCGCCACGGCGCATCCGCACTGGTGGACGCAATGATGATCTGGACCGGCTTCATCTGTCCTCCGTCCATCGGCGTGCGGCTGTCACAAATCCCTGCCCGCTGCTGATCATCAGTTCCGACATGGCCACTTCGGCATCGGCGTGGGTGACGAGTACATCCAGCGCCACGGCGCGCGTGTCCAACGTGAACGACGACAGCGCCCGCTCGTCCATGCCAAGCGCGGCAAGGCTGGGACCGGCAAAGACCTCGCCAATGCTCTGCCAGCCCGCCGGCGGCCGGCGGCGAATGAGATCGCGTACGGCCGAAGGCGTCAGCTTGTTCTCTGTCGCAGCAACAAGAACGGGCGCCTGTTCTTCCGTGAGAGCGTTGAGATTGACCCGGGACGGACCGGTCTGCGGCAGGACACAGAGCCACGGGCGCAGCTTTGCCATCACTTCCGGCGTGAAGCCGCGTATCGCGCGCAGCTCGCTGATCTCGGCCAGCGGTTCGCCGCCCGTAAGATAGGGCGGAGCCATAGACGCATATGGCGCATCATCCGCGCCGACCGCGCCGCCGCCAGTGTCGATCCAGCCGACGAGCGAATCCGTCAGGTCCGCAGCCTGACCGGTAGACAGGCCCAGCAGAGTCATCAGCGCGATCACCTGACGGACGCCGGTTTCGTCGCGCTCGAAGATGTCACCCGCCCCGGATACCACGCTGTTGGCGTTGATGCAGGTTGAGGCGTCGCGGACGCTGACCTGCATCATGCCGTGGTCGAGCGGGAAGGCCGCCATCCGCGGCGCGCTGGCGAGGGCCGTGCGCGGCAGGGCGCCCGAGACAAGGTCGTCAGCGGTGAGGCGCGCGAAAGCTTCGGCGCCGACCGCATACCATTGCGCCTGCGCCGTGCTGTGGGCGTTGGCGGAGAGACGCTGGGCGCGCTGCATATCGGCCAGTACCGCAACCGAAATTGCAGCGAGCCCCGCCACGACAATCAGGGTGGTAAGCAGCGCCGCGCCTGTATCCCGCGTCCATGTCATCGCGCTACCTCCGGCAGGAGGAAGGTCTGAGAGAGGACGTCGCCGGAGGTGAATTCGAGATTGAGGCGGATGGCGCGTGGCAGGGGACGGTTGGGCGCACCGGCCCATGCTTCCATCCACTGGTCGTGATCCATGAAGGCGAGCGAGACGCTGCGCACATTCTCGGCAAGCAGTTGCGGCGCCTGGAGCGGGGAGCCGTCGACATGCCGGCGCCACAGTCGCTCGATGCGGCCCTGATCGAGCCTGTATTCGACATACTGCAGCGAGGCGCGATCCTGCTCCAGCGGATTATCCCAGCCGCGACGCACGAGTGACAGGAAGACGCCATCGCCGCGCCCGCCGGCGGTCAATGCCGCCTGATCCTTTGCCCCGTTGATGTCGCGCGGACGGCGGGCGGCGGCCTGTGTCGTATCCGCCTTGAGGGCGGCGCGCAGTCTTGTCAGCTCCTGCGTTGCATCCTGCCGCGCGCGGATGACGTCATGGCTCGCCGTCGATGCGCTCGACACCGCCAGCGCACCGGCCGCAAGGACGGACAGGGCGGCGAGCGCAACCAGTGTTTCGACGAGCGTGAATCCTTTCATCGTGCCGCCCGGAAGCTGGAGAACTCCGAGAGCACCTGTGTTCCGCCGGCCTCGCGCACGCGAACATCGATGCGGAGGATGCGCGGTTCAGGCGAGGAGCCGACGGTCATCTCCCACTCCCAGTCGCGCGCCATGGCGTGCTCGGTTCCACGGCTTGCGCCTTGGGCGGGCGGGCGACTGAGCGCCATGACTTCGGCGATGCGGTTTTCAGCGACGATGCCGGCGACAAGGCGCGCCTCGTCGGCGACCGTGTTGCGGCTGCTGACGCCGAGGACGTTCATGACAGCCAGCGCGCCAAGGCTGAACACGGCAATGGCGACGACGACTTCGAGGAGGGAGAAGCCGGTGTCAGATCTTCCCGTGTCAGGTTTGGCGATCATCGGACAGCCTCCCGATGCGGCCGGAGGATTCGATGACGATGCCGTCTTTCGCGCCGCCACGGAACAGGGTGATCTGCACAGGCTCGGTGAGGCCAACCGGATCGAAGACGATGGCAGCGGGAAGGCGGCCATCGCCGGTGGCGACTGTCGTGTCTGCGCCCCAGCTTGCGGTGGCGCGTGTTTCTGGCGCCCCGAGACGGCGGGCGATGCGGGTTTCGTAGCCGGTCTCGGTGATTTCCACCGTGACGATACGGTTCTCGATGAGGGCCAGGTCGCGCGCGCTGGCGAGGCTGCGGATCAGCGCGTCTGTCTCATCCGCAAGACGGCCGGAAGGGCCGGGCGCCGTCATCACGACGAGACCCGCCGCCAGCGCCATGATGGCGAGGGCGATCAGCATCTCGATCAGTGAGAAACCGGCGTCGCGGCGCATGGCGCATCAGTCCCAGTTTCCGATGTCGGCATCGAGGCCTTCGCCGCCGGGCGCGTTGTCGGCGCCGAGCGAGTAGACGTCGAACGGCCGGACGCGGCCGGGGAAGGCGTATTGATAGGGGTTGCCCCACGGATCATCCGGCAGGCGGCGGATGTAGCCGCCTTCGCGATATCGGTCCGCGCGGACAGCGGCGGGCGCGGAGACGAGCGAGGTAAGGCCGTCTTCGGTGCGGGGGTAAGTGTAGTTGTCCATCTTGAACGTATCGACGGCGAGTTCGAGCGTGGCGATGTCGGCCTTGGCCTTGTCGACCATAGCCTTGTCGCGGCTCGGCAGCACGTTGAGCAGCACGATGGTGGAAAGCAGGCCGATGATCACCATCGTGACCATCACCTCGATCAGGCTGAAGCCGGCCTGCGCGCGGGCAGCCTTCAGGCGGCGAGCGTGTTGATCTGCAGGATTGGCAGAAGGATGGAGAGGATGACCAGGCATACGATGCCTCCCATGACGACGATGATTGCGGGTTCGAGAAGACTGAGCGCGATGGACGTGGCGGTGCGCACGTCGCGGTCGAGATAGTCGGCGGCGTTTTCCAGCATCGGCTCGAGCTTGCCGGCGTTCTCGCCGCTGGCCGCGAGGTGGACGAGGAGTGGCGGGAAGACTTTCGCGCGACGCAGGGCTGAAGACAGGCCCATGCCTTCGCGGACCTGGATCGCCATGTCATCGGCTGCGGCTCGGATGACGGTGTTCGTGGCGCCGCGTCCGGCGAGGTGGAGGGCTTCGAGGACGGGGAGTCCGCTGGCTATCATGGTGGCGAGGGACCGGGCGAGGCTGGCGGATTCGACATTGCGGATGACACGTCCGATCACGGGCAGTCGCAGCAACATGCCGTCGAACGCCAGTCGCGGTCCGGGTTGTGACAGCATCCAGGCGAGGAGGGTGAGTCCCGCGGCGATAGCCAGCGCGATCGCCCAGCCCCAGTGCAACATCAGGTGGGAGATGGCGATCATCGCATTGGTCAGCGCGGGGAGCTGCTGGCCGGAGACGTCGAACTGCTCGACGACGCGGGGCACCACGAACGTCATCAGCGCGATGATCACGGCCAGGGCGACAACGGCGAGGACGATGGGGTAGACGAGGGCGGAGGAGACCTTCGCGTTCATGTCCTGCTTCTTCTCGAGCAGGTCGGCGAGGCGGCTGAGGACCTGCGGCAGGGAGCCTGAGGTCTCGCCGGCGGCGACCATGGCGCGGAAGGTGGCTGGGAAGACCTTCGGCAGGCGCGACATCGCGTCGGACAGGCGCTGGCCTTCGACGACGCCGGCGTGGACGCGGGAGAATACTTCGCGTTCCTTCCGGTTCTCTGCCTGCTCGGCGAGGGTGCGCAGAGCCTCTTCAATTGGGGTGACGGTGACCAGCGTCGCAACCTGGCGGGTCATCAAAGCGAGGCGGCCTGCGCCAATGCG
>JAVBYB010000499.1 GCA_030824255.1 bacterium | reverse complement strand
TGTCAGCGCGAAGGCCAGATCGCTGGCGCTTTCCTGCGGATGACGAAGACTGCTGAATGCATTCTGGAAGGCCTCCGCTTGCGCGCGCGCCAGCATGCTGAGCGTTCGGCCAGGGCCAATTTCCAGAAGCGCGACATCGCCCAGTTCACGCAGCGTGGCGAGGCCATCGGCAAAGCGCACCGTCGAACGCAGGTGTGCAACCCAGTAGTCCGGCGACGTCGCCTGCTCGGCCGTGATCCACTTGCCGGTAACGTTCGATACGAACGGAATCTGCGGCGGCTTGAAGCTGATCGTCCGGCAGAGCTCGCGAAACTGGTCAAGCACCGGGTCGAGCATGGAGGAATGGGCGGCGACGTCGATGTGAACCGGCGTCGATTCAATCTCGCGGGCCGCAAGTATCGACTGGAGTTCAGCGATCGCGGCGACCGGACCAGACGCAACCGTCAGATCAGGCGCATTGACCGCGGCAATGTCGAGTGCCTTCGGCATCAGCGCACGCAGTTCAGACTCGGACAGCTGTACACTGAGCATGCCGCCGCGCTGGACCACTTCGAACAAACGCCCACGCATCATCACAAGCTTGAGCGCATCTTCAAGCGTCACCACGCCCGCCACGCAGGCGGCGGCATACTCGCCAACGCTGTGGCCAATCAGCGCCTGAGGCGTAGCGCCCCATGACTGGAACAACTGTGCCAGTGCGTATTCAGTTGCGAACAGAGACGGCAGTGTAAGTGATGGACGCTCCAGCGTGCGGGTGGCGGCTTCCCGATCCGCAACTTGCGGATACATCAGCGTGCGGAGATCGATGCCGAGCGCAGGGTTGATGATGTCCATGCAGGCATCGATGGCGTCACGATAGACGTCTTCCAGGTCGTAGAGCTCGCGGCCCATGCTGGCGTACTGCGCGCCGCCGCCCGGGAACATGAATACGGTCTTGAGGCGCTGGTCGCCCGCAACGCCAGTTGCGACTCGCTTGGCGTCCTCGCCGCGGAGCAGCCTGATGGCGTCCGCTGCAGCGCCAGCAGCGATGACACGACGGTGAGGCATGGCGCGGCGGCCAAGCGCCATCGTATACGCCACGTCGGCGAGATCGATTGACGGGTTGGCTTCGATCATGTCCGCAAGGTTGCGGCTAGCCGCATCGAGCGCGGTGCGCGATTTCGCAGACAGGACAAACAGTTGCTGTGAACGCTCGCCCTCTCCTGCCAGTGGCGCGGGGGCTTCCTCGAGGATTAGGTGGCAGTTGGTGCCACCGGCGCCGAGCGCGGTAACGCCGCAACGGCGCTGACCTTCCGCGATCCACGGGGTCAGGCGTGCGTTCACGTAGAACGGACTATTCGCGAAATCGATCGCAGGGTTGGGAGCCTCGAACCCGAGGCTGGGCGGCAGTTGGCGATTCTTCAGCGCCATGACTGCCTTGATAAGAGATGCCGCGCCCGCCGCCTCTCCCAGGTGGCCAATGTTCGACTTCACCGAGCCGATGCCGCAGAAATTGCGCCGCCTCGTTCGCGTACGAAAAGCTTCGTTGAGAGCTTCGACCTCGATCGGATCGCCAACAAGCGTGCCCGTTCCATGCGTCTCGACATAGCTGATGCTGTCGGCGCTGATGTCCGCAGCCTTGAGGGCGGACGCTATGACGGCAGCCTGTCCTTCGACGCCAGGCGCCAGATAGCTGACCTTCACTGCACCATCATTGTTGATTGCCGAGCCACGGATAACGGCATGTATCGTGTCGCCGTCGTCGAGCGCATCACTCAGGCGTTTGAGGATGACCGCACCAGCGCCGCTGCCGAAGACAGTCCCGGCGCTCTTCGCATCAAACGGACGGCAGTGCCCATCGGGCGAAAGGATCTCGCCTTCCTTGAAGTGGTAGCCTTGCGCCTGCGGGATGAGCACCGTCGATCCGCCCGCCAGCGCCATCGTGCACTCGCCTCGTGCGAGGCTCTGACAGGCCAGGTGAACAGAAACCAGCGACGACGAACAGGCGGTCTGCACATTCAGGCTGGGGCCACGCAGGTCCATCTCATAGGAGACGCGCGTGGCGAGGAAGTTCATGTCATTACCGGTATGGCGAACAAGAAACTCACCCATCGACCGCATCAGGTCCGGATTCGTCTGCAGGTTCTGCATCATGTAGAGTGGTGCGCCCGCAGCCGCGAATACCCCAACGGCTCCCTCCTCCGGAAGCGCCGTATAGCCGGCATCTTCAAACGCCTTCCAGGCGACCTCGAGGAAGATGCGGTGAGCAGGATCCATAACCGACGCGTCGCGGGCGCTCAGCCCAAAGAAAGCCGCGTCGAACTTGTCTATGTCGTCAAGGACGGGGCAGGCCTTTACATAGTCGGGATCGTCAAGGCTTCCCGCGTCCACCCCCGCAGCGAGAAGCTGTTCGTCCGTCAGGCGACGGATGGATTCGACGCCGTCGCGCACGTTCGTCCAGAATTGCTCAACGCTGTCCGCACCCGGAAACCGGGCGGCCATGCCAATGATGGCAATATCTAGCGCCTGGGGCGCGTGGGGGGCGTGCTCGGTCATTGAGCGCCAAACCTTCCAGAAACATGCCAGCCTGTCGTATGGCGCCGGCGCGACTGCTAGAATAACGGGTAGATCGTTCTTCTCCAGTGAATGATTAACCGTCCGCCTAAGGCTGCCTTCGATAGCAGCGCTTGTTTATCAGTCTGTTTTGAGCGTTCGCAATTTGCTCTGGATAAGATCCGGCGGCTCACAGCCGTCGAATTAACGAGTTGAGCAAGGAGAGCCCGCTTTGCCGTCGATGGAAGCGCTTTCAGCGGTCATTCCAACCTGCCCGATCAGCAACCAATTTGGAACAAAGCCCGTTTAGGTTGCCGCACCTAGTGAACCGTGTGATCGACGAGCCGATGAGCCAGTCAGACCCTCCGAGCACCACGTTGCCGCCGGCGGCAACAGCCCGCTCGCGAGTCGGCGCGATGATGAGCGGCGCAGTGATGTGGAGCTCGTTCAACTTCATTTTCTCGCAGGGCGCCGGGACGGTGATCTTCTTGATCATCGCCGCACAACTGCCTGTGCACGTTTTCGGCGTGATTGCGCTCGCGACCGTGGCGGCGGATTTCGTCTCCATGGAGGGACGCTATGCGGCCAAGGATGCGATCCTACAGGCAGGGCAGTTTGATACGCCCACACTGAACGCCGCCTTCGTAAGCTTCCTTGCGCTCGCAACGTTGATGGCAGTCGCTCTCGCTGCGCTCGCTCCGTTCGTCGGCTCTGCCTACAACGAACCGCTCGTCGCAACATTCATGGCGCTTTTCGGGCTGATGTTGATTCCGGTGCCATGGATTTCGGTCATGGACGCCTTGATGATGCGTGACCTGCGCTATCGCGAGATGGCCGAACGCAACATTGTGGCCACACTCATCGGAGGAAGTATTGGCATTGCCATGGCCTTCTCTCCCTGGCTCATCTGGGCGCTTCTCGCGCAGCGCGCGACCACGCAGGTCGTGCAGATCATCCTGCTCCATCGCCTCACGCATTGGACGCCTGGCTTCTCGATGAAGTGGGATGCGGCGAGAGACTTCCTCAAGCGCTTCTTCTCGCTGTGGCTGGTCAAGACGCTCGTCACGACGATCAGCCGCGTGACCCTGATTGTCTTCGGCCTGCGCTATGACGTGGCGACGATGGGCCTTCTACGCGCCAACAATCGCATCACCGAGGCCGTACAGGGGCCTGTGATTTCCCCGCTGATCGATCTCTGGTTCCCGCTGATGTCGAAGGTGCGCGGCGACATCGATGGCGAGCGTGAAGTCTATAACAGCATCGTCCGCACCGCGACGCTGGTCGCACTTCCCATCTTTGCCGGACTTGCGGTGACGGCAAACGATGTCATCGCGCTGCTCCTGCCTGAACGCTATGACGGAGTCGCGCCGATCCTGCAGGCATCGTCGATCACTTTCCTGCTCATTCCCGTGCTCTGGTTCAACAATGTGGCGCTGAATTCGATGGGCATGAACAAGCTCTCGCTTGCCTATACGGTAGCGTTGGTTGCTTCATCGCTCGCGGTGCTCTTCGCCACGCACGGATTGACCCCGTCGCACGTGATCCTGCTCATGTCCGCGCCGGCAGCGATCGTCGGCATCGCCGGAAACATCGTCATCAACAAGCGGCTGCAGCAGACAAACCTGGTACATTACCTCGGACTGCTGCCGCCTGCCTTGGCGACCTGCGCCATGACCGGGGTCACGCTGCTGGTCAGCTATGGGATGAGCGACTGGGGCCCGCTGCTGCGGCTCAGCGCGTGTGTGGTGGCCGGTTGCGCCTGCTACTTCGGATGGCTCCTTGCTTTCCACCGCCGCTGGTTCATGGATTGCGTGCGGTTGCTCATCAATCGACGCGCAAAGCCAGTTTAGCCCTGACTGGCCGCCCTCAGTTCGCGTCGCCGTGCTGCAGCATCCTTCTTGCGCGTTTCGCGCTCTTCCGATCGCGCTGCGGCTGGCTCCGCCTTCCCTTCAGACAGATGCGCCGCCAGCGCTTCCACGGTCGGATAGCGGAACATGCTGACAAGGGCGATCTTTCGGTCCAGCAGACTTGAAAGCCGCTGGTTGGCCTGCACCGTCAGTAGCGAGTTGGCGCCGAGATCAAAGATATTGTCGCGCAACCCCACCCGCTCGATGCCCAGCAAGGATTTCCAGACTCCAGCGATCGTTTCCTCGATGGCGCCGGACGGCGCGACATAAGCCTCGCTTGTCGTGGGGACAATTGCCTGCGAGGGGCGTGGCAACGCCTTCCTGTCGATCTTGCCATTCGGCGTGAGCGGAAGCGCGTCCAGCGTCACGAAGGCGGACGGGACCATGTAGTCGGGCAGGTAGGTCTGGAGATAGGCGCGCAGATCCGCAGCGGATGCTGCGCCAGTCGGAGCCGCATGGAGCGGGTTCCGCGCATAGAACGTAGCTGCCTTGCCATGCTCGGGCGCTCCGCAGTCGATCATCATCGAAGGGCTGAGGGACCGCTTGCGGAACAGCGCGTCGAATTTGCCCGGATCACCCGAGAGCGCCGGCATTGCGATCACATCATACTGCGGATGGATGCCCGTCAGATCGGAAGGATCAAGCGCATCTGTCGGCATGGAGCCCGCAAGCGCCCGCACGCGCGCCATGTCGTCTGCCCCCGTGTCGGCCAGCGCCGCGCGAGCCGCATATATCCCGGCCACGCGGGCATTCGTGATATCGCGAACCATGATAGCGTTGATACCCTGATCCATCGCCGCGCGCAGACCCTCATGACTGACGGCTGCAGGAGCAATGCTCTGCACCGTCATCTTCTCACCGACATGGATCACGACGTCATAGCGGAAGTCATTCATCTCGTTCTGCGAGCGCCCCGGCTTCAGCCGCACGTCAACCTGCGTAAACCTTGCAAAGTCCCGAACGAGTGCGTGGAAGAAGGCCTGGCTGACCAGCAGCTCACCTTCCTGTGCAACCCGGCGAGCGATACGTTCCATCACCTCCGCCTTGCCAGCAGAGGCCGGCGTCTGGTGAAGTGCGACCTGGGTATGGAAAGCTTCCATGTGCTCAAGCCCACGGACGTCGCCGACAAAGATCGCGCCGCCATCGCGGACGATCTCTCCCGCGCGGCGCAGCACCGTTTCGAGATAGGCTGCATCCGGGAAATACTGGGCGACTGAGTTGATGATCACAGTATCGCAGGATGTGTCGGCAATGCCGTCAAGCGCGTGAGCCGGCTGTTGCAGCAGCGTGACCTTCTCGCGCTCAGGCGCCGTCAGTTCCGAGTGGATGGAGGCCAGCGCGTGCGCCGAAAGATCAACGCCCGTATAGTGCTCGATGTGCGGCATCAGCCGATAGAGAACAAGACCCGTACCACAACCAATCTCGAGCACGCGCTTCGGCGCTAGCGCCAGAACACCCTGCTCGACGCCATCAACCCATTCGCGCATCTGCACCGCAGGAATCGGCGTTCCCGCCGCGCTGTCATTCCAGCCCGCGATATTGAAGCGCGGCTCGACACTGGTCGGCGCCTCGCGATAGGCGCCGTCCCAGAGACGTTCCCAGCTACCAACCTGATGCGCCGGATCGCTGCTGACGGTGCGCGGCGGCGTCACATAGGCCACCAGCTTCGCGGCCCCATCGTCCGCCCGCGCAACCACGACCGCCTGCCCCACCTGCTCATGCCGGCCCAGCACGGCTTCGATCTCGCCAAGCTCGATACGATAGCCGTTGAGCTTCACCTGATGATCAAGCCGCCCGAGGAATTCGATCTCGCCCGTGCTTGCATGACGCGCAAGATCACCTGTGCGATAGAGCAGCCCGCTCCCGCCATGGCTGTCATCGACAAACCGCTCTGCGGTAAGGTCCGGCCTGCCCAGATAGCCCGCGGCGACGGATGCACCGCCAATACATAGCTCCCCCGCCACGCCGACCGGCGAGAGTTGTCCGCCCGCATCAAGGATACGGATGATCGTGTTCGCAATCGGTCGGCCAATGGTGATCGGCTCGCCCGGCTGCACGCGCGACGTGGTCGACCAGATCGTCGTTTCTGTCGGGCCATACATATTGTGGATTTCGCCCTTCACCATGGGCGCAAGCTGCTCGGCGAGATCGACGGGAAGAGCCTCTCCGCCCAGCATGAGACGCTCAAGCCCGGCGAGACCGGCAAGGCCATCCGCCTCACTGGCGATCATCCGCGCGAGCGAGGGCGTGCACTGCAGGTGCGTGACGCCACGCTCGCGCAGCTGGGCGGGAATCGAATAATCGCCTTCCTCGGTCTTATCAGTCGCGGCGTTGGACATCTGGCGCAGCTGGTCGAGATAGGGAAGGCTATCAAGGACGACATCGGTATCGATACCGAAGTCAATCAGGCAGGCAACTTCATTCGCGCCGATGGACTTCAGCCGGTCAATCATTGCCAGCGCCTTGCTGGGCGAGCCGAACAGGCCGGCAGTCTCGAAATAGCGATCAAAGGCGTGATCCATCAGAGCAGCCATGTCGTCCGCCGTGAAGCTGGCGGCATCAAACGCCTTGCCCTCCCCATCGCCGAGCGATGGCTGGCGGAAAGCCGGGAACATGGATGGCGCGACCTTGATCAGGTCGAATGAGCTCTTGAGATAGGTGTTGAAGGGCTCCCGCGCCAGCTCGCGCGCCTTCTCCGTGTCCTCGCATACGAATGTGTGCAGCATGACAGTGATCGTGCCATCGCCCGCATGGCCCGCTTCGCGGCGCGCTTCGCGATAGGCCGAAAACTTGTTGCGGAGATCCTCGACATCCTGCCCGAGCATGTTGGTGAGCACGTTGGCGCCGATGCGGCCGGCAACCTTGAACGTGTCGACGCTTCCTGCCGAGGCGATCCACATGGGCGGCGCGGCCTGCACCGGGCGCGGCAGCACGCCAACGGATATCGTCTTGCCCTGTCCGTTGACAACGTCGACTTTCTCTCCGCGCCAAAGCTTCATCACGGTGTCGATGCTTTCAAGCATGACTTCGCGGCGACGCTCATAGTTCTGCGGCATGAAGGCAAAATCGTCGGCGTGCCAGCCGGACGCAAATGACAGGCCCACGCGCCCGCCGGAAATCTGGTCGATCACGGACCAGTCTTCAGCGACACGCAGCGGATTATGAAGCGGAAGAACGACGCTGCCCGCGCGCAAGGAGACGCGGCTCGTGATGGTCGCGAGTGCAGCGGTGGTGACGGCAGGGTTCGGGTATGGGCCGCCGAATTCGTGGAAGTGGCGCTCGGGCGTCCACACGGCGCTGAAAGCGTGCGTGTCAGCGAACTTCGCGCCCTCAAGCAGCAGGCGATAGGTGCCTCCGGGCGCAGAGGCGCCCTGCCCCGCCGCAAAGTAGAACAGGCTGAAGTCCATCGGCTGCTTCAGCGCGCTGGCCGTCGGCTGGCGTGCGATCGACGCGCGATCGCTTTCGTGCTGGACGATCACCTCGAAGCCACGCGTCAGCGTCCAGAAGATTTCGAGAACGGAAATGTCGAACGACACGCTGGTGACTGCCAGCCATACGCCTGGCTTCGCGCCGATCCGCGCATCCATGCCGGTGAAGAAGTTCGACACGCTGCGATGGCGGACCATGACGCCCTTCGGGCGCCCCGTCGAACCCGAGGTAAAGATCACATAGGCCAGATGGTCTGGCGTCGCCACAGCACGGAGCGCAGCCTTGGCGCGCGCGGGGACATCTTCGATGTAAACCGTATCGGCGCTGCTCGCAGGAAGCTCCGCGGCCAGCCGGCGCTGTGTCAGCACCACTTTCGCATGCGAGTCTTCCAGCATCATCGCCAAGCGTTCACGCGGATAGGCAGGGTCAAGCGGAACATAAGCCCCGCCTGCCTTGAGGACGCCCATCAGGGCGACGACAAGCTCGAGCGAGCGTTCCATGCACACCGCGACCAGCGCGTCGGGTTCGACGCCCTGCGCCTGCAGCACTTCAGCGACGGCGTTCGCGCGTTCATCCAGTTGGCGATAGGTCAGGCTGGCGTTCTTGAAGCGGATCGCGACGGCGTCCGGCGTCCTCGCCGCCTGCTCCTCGAACAACTGATGAATGCAGCGATCGGCAACGTCAGCCACATTGGCGCCCTGCCAGGTGTCGAGCAGCAGCGTGCGCTCGTTCTGCGGCAGGATGTCGAGCTGCGCAATCGGTTCGGCGCCGTCCCGCAGCCCGTTCGCCAGCAGGATGTCGAAACGGTCGGCTATCGCGCGCAGTGACGCCGCGTCGATGGAGCGGCGATCGTAAGCCCAGGCGAAGGAATCGCCCGTGTCGGGAATGACCAGCGCCAGTCGCATGTCCTTGGTCAGAAGGGCTTCGCCGTTCAGGCCGCGAAACTGGATCCCGACAGCAAGCGAAGGTTTTTCCTTGCGCGACCGAAGCGCGTCATAGCGCGTCACGACATCGCGTGCATGGGAGCCGCGCTTGTCCTGCGTCGCCAGTTCCGCGCCGACCTGTGCGCGCAAGGCATCGAACCCGCCAGTCTTGCTGACATCGACGCGGAAAGGCGTGACAGCGGCATAGGCCTCTTCAAGACCATGCGGCAGTGACTTCCCAAGTGCGAGGTCGAAACTTTCCTCCTCGCTCGTGCGGGCGATGTAGGCGAGCAGCGCGGCGATGAGCGCCGTGCGCCGCTCAGCCTGAGACGCGCCGATCGCCTGCGGCAACGTGCGGATCTCAAGCGTGGGATCTGTCGCTCCGGGCTGCGGCTTCAGCCCGGCCACGACCGGCGTGTGCATGGCGGCGAGCCTGTCGACCCAGAAGCGCTCATGTTTCGTGAGCGCGGCGTCAGAGGCAGCGCCTGTGTCGGAGAACGCTGGCAGGACCTGACCGGCCTGAACGCCGGTGCGGGTCGGGTCAACCACGTCGCCATCCAGCGTCGCCAGCGACAGGAAGCGCAGCACGCCATCCGCCACGGCGATCTCGATCCCAGCACCATCCACGGCTATCACCGTACCTGGTGCTGCAGCCGGTCCTGCAACGCGGTCAGCATGCTCGACCACGAACAATCCGGCGGGCAGCGCCAGCT
>JAVBYB010000119.1 GCA_030824255.1 bacterium | reverse complement strand
GGATGGGGCTCGACAAGCTGCCGATCTTCGCATGGTCGATGCTGGTGTTCGCCGTGCTGATCGTGCTGGGATTTCCCGCGATCATCCTCGCGACGCTATTGCTGGAGCTTGAGCGCGCCCTTGGCTGGCCGTTCTTCGATGCACTGAAAGGCGGCGACCCGCTGCTGTGGCAGCATCTGTTCTGGTTCTTCGGGCATCCGGACGTCTACATCATCTTCCTGCCGGCGGCGGGGATGATGTCGATGATCGTCCCTGCGATCGCGCAGACGCCGCTTGTGGGACACCGGATGGTCGTGGCGTCCATGCTGGCGACGGGGTTCATCTCGTTCGGCGTGTGGGTGCACCACATGTTCACGACGGGGCTGCCGATCGTGGCGCTGAACTTCTTCTCAGCCGCAAGCATGGTGGTGGCCGTGCCGGCGGGCATTCAGGTGTTTTCCTGGATCGCAACGCTGGCGGCAGGCAAGGTGCGATGGAGCACGCCGGCATTCTTCGCGGTCGGCTCGATCATCACGTTCACAATGGGCGGGCTGACCGGCGTGATGGTCGGGCTCGTGCCTTTCGACTTCATCGCGCATGACACCTACTTCATCGTAGCGCACCTGCACTACGTTCTGATTGGCGGCATGGTGTTTCCGCTTCTGGCGGGCTTCTACTACTGGATGCCGATGATCAGCGTGCGGCCGCTGTCAGAAACGCTCGGGAGGTGGGTGTTCTGGCTGGTGTTCCTCGGCACGCATGTGACGTTCTTCCCCATGCACCTCACCGGGCTGATGGGGATGCCGCGACGGGTCTACACCTATCCTGAGAATCTCGGGTGGGAGCAGTTCAACCTCACCTCCACCATCGGCGCCTTCATGATTGCGGCTGGGGTGCTGATCCTGATCGTCGACCTGATCCGCAGTTTCCGGTTTTCGTCGGAAAAGAATGCGGGGAATGTGTTCAACGGCGCCACGCTGGAATGGCTGCCGAATGCGCTCTATTCGACGCGCTCGATCCCGGTGGTCAACAGCCGCTATCCGCTGTGGGACACGCCGAACATTTCGCGCGATGTGGAGGAAGGCCGCTACTTCCTTCCGAACTCCGCCACGGGGGAGCGCGAGACGATCGTGACGAGCCCGCAGCTGGCGGAGCCGCAATACCTGCAGCGCATGCCGGGGCCGGGCTGGCCGCACGTGCTGGCGGCAGTATTCACGGCGGGGTTCTTCCTGCTGCTGACCGTGCAGCTCTACTGGCCGTCCATCATCAGCGGCATCCTGGGCGTCGGCGCGATCTTCTGGTGGGTTTGGACGCTCGACCTGCCGATCAAGCAGAAGGATGCCGATATCGGCGCGGGCATTCGTGTGCGGACCTATCAGAGCGGTCCGAGCAGCCATGGCTGGTGGGCGATGATCGTGCTTCTGGTCGTGTGCGGCATGATCTTCGCGATGCTTGTGTTCAGCTATCTCTACCTGTGGAGCCAGCGCTCGCATCTGTTCCCGACGACGGGGGATGGCGTGGTGTTGAGCTGGGGCGTTGCAGCGCTCGGCGGCGGGCTTGTTGCGGCGATACTGGGGTGGGCGATGCGGCGGCGCTCTCCCCTTCTGGCCGCGCTGGCTATGCTGGCGTCGACGGGGCTAATGGCGGCGGCGAGCGCGCTGGACTGGAATGCGTGGTGGACGGCGGGCGTGCGGCCAGAGGTCGATGCGCACGGGGCGCTCGTCTATGCGTTCTTTTCCTGGCAGGCCGTGTTCGTGGCGATCTGCGTGATGATGGCGCTCTATGCGCTTGTGCGGTTTGGCGCGGGATTGCTGGTGCGTGAACGGCCGATGACGCTGGAGGCGATTAGCCTGTTCTGCGGCTATACGGCAGTTCAAGGCGCCATCACACTGGGCATCACACGCGGGTTTCCATTGCTCACCTGATCGCAATGCGTTGGCGTAGCCGTCATTACATCGCGCCTGAAGGAACGTCTGGCGGCGTTGATCATTCAATTGGCGGGTTGGGGCGCGCGAAGGTGATTCCGATGACGTCCAGAATTCTGCTGCTTGCTGCAACCGCCACACTCGCCCTTGTCATGGCGGGATGCGCTGAACCTGCATCCCAGCCCGTAAGCTCCGCCGTGGGCGAAAGCCCTGCGCTGGCTGAGCCGGAGTCTGCGCTGATACCGACTGTGAAGGTCGCGGAAGCCGTGCGCTGGGCGGATGGGCAAAAGCCGACGGCGGCGCAGGGGCTTCAGGTGCAGGCGTATGCAACGGGGCTGGATCACCCGCGCTGGCTGCACGTGCTGCCGAATGGCGACGTGCTGGTGGCCGAGAGCAATGCGCCCGAGCGGCCCGATCAGGGCAAGGGCGTGCGCGGCTTCTTCCAAGGCGAGGCCATGAAGAAGGCCGGCGCTGTCACCAAGTCCGCGAACCGCATCACGCTGTTGCGCGACACCGATGGCGACGGCACAGCCGAGACGCGCCATGAGTTTCTCACGGGGCTGAATTCGCCCTTCGGCATGGCCCATGCGGCGGGCCGCATCTACATCGCCAACACGGATGGCGTGGTCAGCGTCGCCTACACGGATGGCGCGACGAAGATCAGCGACACGCCTGTGCAGCTGACCGACCTGCCGGCGGGCACGCTGAACCATCACTGGACCAAGGGGCTCATCGCCTCCAAGGATGGCGCGAAGCTATATGCGACGGTGGGCTCCAATTCCAACATCGCCGAAAACGGGATGGACAAGGAAGAAGGCCGGGCGGCGATCTGGGAGATTGATCGCGCGACCGGAGAGAAGCGCATCTTTGCAAGCGGTCTTCGTAATCCGAACGGTCTGAGCTGGGAGCCGCAGAGCGGCGCGCTGTGGACGGCGGTGAACGAGCGGGATGAGCTCGGACACAACCTCGTGCCGGACTACATCACTTCGGTGAAGGATGGCGGCTTCTATGGCTGGCCGTGGAGCTATTTCGGGCAAACGGAGGATAGCCGGGTTGAACCTGCGCGGCCTGACATGGTGGCGAAGGCGATCGCGCCGGATTATGCGGTGGGCGCTCACACCGCATCGCTGGGCCTGACATTTGCGGAAGGCGCGAAGCTGGGATCGGAATATGCGAGCGGGGCTTTCATCGGCCAGCACGGGTCGTGGAACCGCGATCCGTTCTCTGGCTACAAGGTGGTCTATGTTCCCTTCTCCGCGGGCAAGCCTGCGGGCCAGGCAGTGGACATCCTGACGGGCTTCATCGACGCGGAAAAGGAGATTGCCTACGGTCGCCCGGTAGGCGTGGCGGTTGGCAAGGATGGCGCGCTTCTGGTGGCGGACGATGTGGGCAACGCGATCTGGCGCGTGTCGGCGGCCAACTCAGCCAGCGCTGGAACGTCGGCGCGGTAGGGTTTCTGTGTCGTGCGCAGCAAGCAGACATGAGAACCGCCGGGGATATCACTTTCCCCGGCGGTCTCGTTTCGGTGCGCTGGCTCGGCTGAGGTCAGAACCTGACGTTGATCCCTGCGGTGATCGTGCGACCGGTGTAGGTTGCGCCTTCAAGCGGGCCGCCTTCGCCGAAGCGTTCATCGACAACCGGATCGCTACCGTCGTTCAGAATATCAACAGCATCAAGCGACAGTCGGACACGGTCGTTCAGACGCCAGGCGATCTGCGCATCGAGCGAGCTGTAGGGCTCCTCGACGATGCGGGTGTTGTAGGTCGAGAAGCGTACGGCCTGTGAATCACGCCATGAATAGGCTAGCGATCCTTCGACGCCATACTTCTGGTAGGTCAGCGCGGCGGTGTAAAACAGGCTGGGAGCGTAGAAGAACTCGCCATCCGGCACATCCTCGATACCGACGTCGGCGTCGCTGTCCTGAAAGGTGAGGTTGGCATAGACGCCGAGACCGCCCCACGCATCCGGCAGGGATGTGAAGTTCTGGACGTAGTTGAGCTCGAGACCATAGATCACGGCCTGATCGCCGTTAGTGTAGGTCGTCACGTCATCGATTACGCGGCCGACGAGGCGTGGATCATTCTCGAACCGCTCGCGATCGCCTTCGGTTTCCGGCGCGATGCCGCTGAAGATGAACTTGTCGATCAGCTTCGCATAGACGCCGGCCGAGATGACGCCGACATTGTCCATGTAGTGTTCGAAGCTGAAATCGAGGCTGTGCGCGTAGGCGGGCTCAAGGCCCGGATTCCCCAGCGTGATATCAACCTCGCCGTCCTCTTCCTCGACTTCGATGGCGCCGGAGATGAACAGCGGCTCCGGGCGTGCGATCGAGGTAAAGTAGGAAGCTCGGAACACGCTGGCGTTGTCCGGGCGGTAGTTGAACTGCACGCGCGGCAGGACGGAGGTGTAATCCGCCGACGATGTAATGCGGTTGAAGATCGGGTCGGCGCCTTCCAGCGCGATCGCTTCGTAATTGTCGGACTCGACGCTGGCGTAGTCGATGCGGAGACCGGCGGTCAGATCCCAGTCGTCCTGCTCCATGCGGCCCATCACGTAGCCGGCATAGATATCTTCGCGGCTGGTGTAGCTGTCTTCGTCCTGCGGGATGCCATCGTCTTCGACATATTCGTTCGTGTAGTCGCCGGGATTGGCGTCAACGAGGCTCTGCGAGTAGGTGCGCCAGGCGCGAACACGGTTCTGGTTCAGGGAGAGATACGCCGGATAGGGCGCGCCCGACGCGGACACATCGACAAGCTGTCCGACACCGAACGCGTCCAGCGTCAACGGCCCGGTCAGCTCCATGATGTTCGCTTCGAACAGCGTGCGCTCGGAACGCTCGACCTTGGCGCCGGCCTTGATCTGGCTAAGCCAGCCCGAGGCAAGATCGTAGGTCATGTCGAGCTTCGCGGCGATGCGATTGTTGCGCGAGTCGTCCTGATCGATGTCGTTGTAGCCGAGGACATAGCCATCCGGATCGGCGATGGCGGCGATGTCTGCAGGCGTGAGGTTGGGAACCGGGAAGGAACCATCGCGCGTGTAGCCCATCAGGTTGCTTTCCAGCTCCTTCGTGAAGGCCACCTCATTGTCGAAAGGTTCTTCGCGAATCGCTTCGGAATAGCCGAGGCTGTAATCCCATGTCAGCGCGCCCTGGCGCGTCTCGCCTTCGAGAATGTAGGCGTGCTGGGTCAGTTCGGTCTCTTCATACTGGTTGAAAATGTTGGCCGTGCCCGGCTCCGTCTGGATCAAGACGCCATCGGCGTCGTACTCATCCGTGCCAGCCTCGAAATAGAGCGCGCGGCTCTGTTCCTGATCGTAGAGACGGTTGAAGCTGGCGCGGAAAGTGAGATCGGTCGCTTCGGACATGGCCCAGTTGAGGGCGACGTTGGCGGAGATCGTCTCGCGCTTGTTCTGGTATTCGGTTTCGTGGAACTGGATCGGCGTCACGCCCGAGGACGGGTCATCTTCAACGAAGGCGAGCTGGTCTTCGTCATTATAGAAAACGAAGCCCTGCGTGTCGCGCTTCGCATAGGCGCCGGAGACGAGGATGCCGAATTCATTGTTGGCGCCGAACTGGGTCGCAAGCGTCGCTTCTGCGATCGGTCCTGCCTTGCCTGCGAGATCCTGCTGGTAGGCGCGCAGGGTGAAATCCGCCACCGGGCCGTTGAAATCGAACGCCGTGGCCGTTTCGAGCTCCACTGCGCCGCCGACGCCATCGGCGTCCATGTCTGGCGTGAGCGATTTGTGCACGGTGATCTGCGACAGCGCGCTCGTCTGGATCATGTCCAGAGGCACACGGCGGTTTTCCTTCTCCGGCTGCGCGGCGTTCATACCGTTGATCTGCGTATTGTTGAGGCCGCTATCGAGGCCGCGAATCGAGACGTAGCGCCCTTCCCCGCCCGTGACTTCGCGCTGGACCGTGACGCCCGGCGCGCGGCGGAGCGATTCAGCAGCGTTCATGTCCGGGAAGCGACCGGCCTGGTCAGCGGAGACGACGTTTCGGGCATTGGTTGCCGCGCGTTGCTGGTTGAGGGCGCGGGCCTGACCGGCGCGCTGGCCCTGGATCACGACAACGTCTGTTTCCTGCCCGAGCGACAGGTTCAGCGCCGCTTCAGCGCCGGCAGCGATGTCGACAGTTTGCTGGGATGTGGCGAGGCCGAGATACGAGGCGGAGACAGTATGTGGGCCGACCGGAAGGTTCCCGAAACGGAAGCGGCCCTGGCTGTCGGTGACTGCGACCGCGCCGCCAGCTTCAACCTGGACGCCTTCAAGCGGGGAGCCATCGGCCTGGTTGGCAACCTGACCGGAGAGCGAGCCGCTGCTGGTCTGGGCGACGGCGCCGGGGATGCCCGTGAGTGTCACCGACGTCAGGCCAAGGCACAGCAAAACTGGCGCGAGACTTACGCTGGACAAGAACGATCTAACCTTGGTCATGACGACATCCTCCAGCCGCGAAACTCAATGCGGCTTCTGTCCGGCACGCGCCGGGCCTGTGTTGCTGAGCGCAGCCTCTAAGCCCTGTTTCGGCCTTCACCGGATCATCGCCTGCGAAGAGGCGAGGACAGCACAGCGGATGATTCACGCTGGTGAAGACGGCGAAAGTTGCCGGCAAACTGCAGTCGGTCCCCTAGCGGAGGAACTCGACAGTCTTGTGACAGAGAGCACTGCGCGCGCTAGGCGGAGACCGGGTGTGGCCTGACTGCGTCACCGGTGAGCACCCGTGATCAATCGCCAAGACAGGCGGCGAACAAGCGATCGCAAAGCATAGCGCCGGACGCCGTAGCCATGGCGTGGCGTGGCGTCGATGGCGGCTGGAACAAGCCCGAAACCTCTGATTTGTCGCCGTTGTGGAGCGTGGGCGATTGGTCCATTCTTTCACGAAATGACCAAGCTGACCCTCATGGAAATGGAAGCGCGCGAGGCGCCGGCCGTCGCCCGACGGCTGGCGTCTGGCGCCGGCGCGCAGCTGAGCGAACTGGGCGCGCGACTGCGCACGCTGGAGCCGCGCTATGCGCTGGCGGTGGGACGGGGAAGTTCTGACGCAGCCGCGTTGCTGGCGAAATATGTGCTGGAGACGCGTCTGGGGATTCCGACCGTTTCCGCTGCACCATCCGTTCATTCAATCTATGGCGCGCGGTTGAAGCTCGAGAAGGCAATCGTGCTGGCGATATCGCAATCAGGGCGGAGCCCTGACCTGATCGAGTTCTGTCGCGCGGCGACAGGGGCGGACGTTCTGCGGATCGGGCTGATCAACGACACGGCTTCACCGCTGGCGGACGTCGTCGATGTGACGCTGCCGTTGATGGCGGGGCCGGAGACAAGCGTTGCTGCGACAAAATCCTGCGCGGCGGCGATGTTGCTGGTGCTGGGGCTTGTGGCTCATTGGCGGAATGACGCGGGGATGATCGCGGCGTTCGCGCGGGCGGAGGGTGCGCTTGGCGCAGGACTGGCGTCGGACTGGACGAGCGCGACGACGTTCCTGGATGGCGACGGGCCGGTTTATGTCGTGGGACGCGGGCCGGGTCTTGCGATTGCAGCAGAGGCGGCGCTGAAGCTGAAGGAAACGAGCGGGCTGCATGCGGAGGCCATCAGCGGCGCGGAGATCAAGCACGGGCCTTATGCGCTGGCGGGCCCTGCCCTACGCGTGATCATCTTCGCGCAGCGGGATCAGGCGTTTGAGGGGTTGAAGACGCTGGCGGCAGACCTGATGCAGCAGGGAGCGTCCGTTCTGTTGATATCGCCGGATGCGGCATTGCCGGGCGTGCATGTACCGGCGGACGATGAGCCGGTGCTGGAGCTGATCTCGATGCTGATGCGGTTCTACCTCTTTGCCAATGACACGGCCTTGCGTCGCGGGCGGTCGCCGGACCGGCCGCCGATGCTGAGCAAGGTTACGGAGACGCGGTGACATGCTGAGCCTTGCGGCGGAATGCGTCTTCACTGGAACGGAGCTTCTGGAGCGGGCGACCGTTCACATTCGCGGCGGACTGATCGCCGACGTGACGCCGGGCGTCGCCGCGAATGCGAGCCTGCTCGAGGGCATACTCGCGCCGGGATTGATCGACGCGCAGGTGAATGGCGGTGGCGGCGTTCTGTTCAACGATGCGCCAACGCTGGAGACGCTGCGGACGATAACAGCGGCGCATGGGCAGCTGGGCGTGACGAGCCTGATGGCGACGCTGATTACGGATGAGCGCGGCAAGATCGGCAGGGCGATCGCAGCCATGGATCAGGCGATTGCGGAGGAGGTCCAGGGGCTGCTGGGGCTGCATCTCGAGGGTCCTTGGCTGTCGGCGCCCAAGCGCGGCGTGCATCCGCAAGGCTTCCTGCGTGCGCTGGATGCGGGCGACCTGCGCGACCTGACGGCGAAGCGGGCGTGGCCTGTCATGGTGACGGTGGCGCCCGAACAGGCGTCGCCGGAGGATGTGAGAGCGCTGGTCGCGGCTGGCGTTGTCGTGAGCATTGGCCATACCGCGGCGGCGCATGATCAGGTTGAGGCGCTGGTGAAAGCTGGCGCAACCGGGTTCACCCACCTGTTCAATGCGATGCCGCCGCTGGAGGGGCGCAAGCCGGGCGCGGTAGGCGTGGCGCTGACGGACACGAGCACGTGGGCGGGGCTGATCCTGGATGGCATTCATGTGCATCCGATGTCCGCGCGCGTGGCGCTGGCGGCCAAGACGGCGAGCAGGCTTTTCCTCGTGTCGGACGCGATGGCGACGGTGGGCTCGCACGACAGCGGCATGAAGCTGTTCGGCGAGCAGATCACGGTGAGCGAGGGCGCGTTGCGGACGGCGGACGGGACGCTGGCGGGCGCGCATCTCGACATGGCGAGCGCGGCGCGCAATGCCGTGGCGATGCTGGGCGCATCGACGGCGGATGCCCTGCGGATGGCGACGCTGACGCCAGCGGAGTTTCTGGGCGTCGCAGGGCAGCGCGGACGGATCGGAATTGGCGCACGCGCGGACATGGTGTTGCTGTCCTCGCAGCTGGACGTACGGAATGTATGGGTCGCGGGGAAGCTGGTGAGCTAGGGCGTGTTCCGCTCGGCCAGGGCGGCGCGCAGGTTTCCGGCGTGACGTGCGAGAAGCGCTTCGGCATTCGCAACGTCCAGACCGTCGATCAACAAGACGGCGAGTTTCACATTGCCGTCGGCCTTTTTGAGTGCGTCTGCGGCGACGGCGTCCGTGCAGTCGGTCAGGATGACCAGCATCTGCTGTGATCGCTTGCGCAGCTTTTCGTTGGTGGGGCGCATGTCTACCATCCGTCCGCGATAGACGCGGCCAAGTTGCACCATCACTGCGGTCGAGAAGATGTTGAGCGCCACCTTCTGAGCAGTGCCGGCCTTGAGGCGCGTGGAGCCGGCGACGGCCTCCGGACCGGTCTCGATCAGGACTGGATGGTCGCTGGCGGCGAGAAGCTGTGCGCCCCGATTGTTCGCGATGCCGATGGTGAGTGCGCCGCGCGCCTTTGCGGCTTTCAGCGCGGCGACGGTGAAGGGCGTATTGCCGCTGGCGGCGATGCCGAGGACGACGTCGTCTGGCGTGAGGTTGAGGTCGGCGATGCGGCGCTCGCCATCTTCGGCGGAATCTTCGGCATTCTCGACGGCGCGTAGCAAGGCGCCTTCGCCGCCCGCAATGACGAAAGCGATCTGTTCGCCCGGCCAGTTGAAGGTCGGCAGAAGTTCAGCGCCGTCCTGCACGCCAATACGTGCGGACGTGCCCGCGCCGGCATAGATGAGCCGGCCGCCCCTGCGCAGGCGAATGGCAGCCTGCTCCACCGCCGCGGCGATGGCCGGCAGAGCGGGACCGACGGCGGCTACGGCCTCGATCTGGCTTTCGTGCAGCGCCCTCACCTGTTCGATGGCGGGCCAGCGGTCCAGGTCGAGATAGCGCGGGCTGACGTCTTCCGTGCTCATGTGTGCGCCTCGGCAATGCAAGGTGACATTGAATGGCAGGCAAAGCGCGCTAGACAAGGGGAATGACTGAAACGCTGTATCTCGGGGTGGATGGCGGCGGAACACGCTGTCGCGCGCGG